>CAMBWV010000072.1 GCA_945871755.1 uncultured Bacteroidales bacterium | reverse complement strand
ATCCATGAAACCTCAAAAAGATTCTACAGCCTATCGCGTTGAACCCTTCACCGAAGACCACACGGGCCACCTCTCTTGGGGCCTGCTGGGCAATCAGATTCTCCGTTGTGCTGGTATGCACGCTGATGCCCGCGGTTTTGGATTCAAGGACATGATTCGCAGCAACCACGTGTGGGTGCTGGCTCGCCTTGTCATTGAAATGGACCGCATGCCCGCCACGGGCGAGGACTATGCCATCGAAACGTGGGTGACGCGCGTTTATCGCCAGTTTACCGACCGTATGTTCTCCATCCAAGCCCCAGGCACGGACAAGCCCTTCGGCCATGCCATGAGCACCTGGGCCCTCATTGACCTGGACACACGCCGCCCGCGCGACCTCTCCACCCTGCCAGAGGGCAACATCGGAGAGTACATCTGCGAGGAACAGGTGCCCATTGCCGAATCAAGCCGCATTGTGGTGAAGGCCAAGGAGCCCGTCTATACGCTCACGGCTGGCTACAGCGACCTCGACGTCAACGGCCACGTCAATTCTATCCGCTATCTGCAAATGGCAATGGACCTCTTCAGCGCAACTATCTGCGGAGAAGGCCGCCGCGTGCGCCGCGCCGAGATGGCCTATGGCGGTGAATCGTATGTCGGCGACCAGTTGCAGTTCTTCACCGACGGCATCGTGGACAATCAAGCCGCTGTCGTCATCAAGCGCAACGGCGAAACCGTGACGACCAAGATTACTCTTGTTTTTGAATAACCTCTTTTCCTCCCTCATCATGCGCAATCTCTTTCTCCTAAAGTTTCTCCTCGTGGTCGCCCTACTCTGTCCAGCCCTCCCTACCCTAGCCGACACGACAGACGACGAGCAAGCCCTGACCCAATATTTCTATCACCACCTGCTGGACATGAACCCCAGCCTGCCCGACCTCTCCGCCATAGATTGGACGGACGTGAGCAGCGCACAGGAGTTGGTGTGGCGCGCTTGGCAACAGGCCAATGCTCAATTGGTGGAAGATGGTCTGCCCACCCTCGCACCGCTGACGAACGAGGACTACAACCGCTGGATTTTGCCCGAAGACCTCGAGCCTAGTGCCGTCATGCCCTTCTATTTTGGTTATAAAGGCGAAGCATCCGAGCGCCCCGAAACGGGCTATCCGATGTACATCTTCCTGCACGGCTCGGGCGACAAGGACGAGGAGTTTGCCTCGGCCTACAACCTCTGCCGCAAGTTTGAGGACGCGCCCTCCGTCTATTTCATTCCGCAGATTCCCAACGAGGGCGACTACTACCGCTGGTGGCAGAAGTCGAAGCAATACGCCTGGGAACGACTGATACGGTTGGCCATGCTCAACCCCGACATTGACCCCGACCGCCTCTTCTTCATTGGTATTTCCGAGGGGGCGTATGGCAGTCAGCGCCTCGCCTCCTTCTATGGCGACTACCTGGCTGGCGCTGGCCCGATGGCGGGCGGCGAGCCTCTGAAGAACGCTCCGGCCGAAAACTGTTTCAACCTGGCCTTCAACCTCCGCACTGGCGCCAACGACACGGGATTCTACCGCAGCACGCTGACATCCTATGCCCAGCAGGCTTTCAAGAAACTCAAGACGGGCTGGCCCGACGCTTTCAACTACAGCATCTCCCTTGTGCCCGACTGCGCCCACAAGATTCCCTACGGCGAGACTACTCCTTGGCTGGCACAACAGCCCTCGCGCAATCCTTACCCGAAGAATGTGCAATGGGAGAATTTCGACATGGACGGACAGAAGCGCCACGGCTACTTCAACCTTTGGGAAGAAGAAAATCCGCTGGGCACTAAAAGCGGCCGCGTCTTCTACACGCAGATGATCAACGACAACGTGGTCACGCTCACCATTGACAAGGTTTCCTACACAGTCATGGAGACGCGCGACGGCCTCGACCTGCGATGGAACAAGAGCCGCAAGGCACTCACCACGGGCAAACTCCGCGTCTATCTCAATCCCGAACTGATAGACCCCACACGCCCCGTCACGGTGAAGGCCAATGGACAGGTGTATTTCTACGGTGTGCTTGAACCCTCCCTAGCCGATATGGCCACAAGCGTCAGCGGTTTCTTCGACAAGCGCCGCATCTATCCCACCTCCGTCCTCGTGGACCTTGCCGCTCCCCTCACGGGCATCCAGCACGCCAAGACGAGCACAAAGCAAGGCCCTGTGTTCGACCTCAGCGGCCGCCGCATACAGCCCAACCAGCCTGGCATTCAAATTGACGCCAACGGACAGAAGAAGATAGTCCGGTAAATCTACCTCAGCCCGTCCTATACACTAACGCACAAACAGCAAGATGCAACCCTTCCAACTTGTTTCCGACTATTCCCCCGCAGGCGACCAGCCCGAAGCCATCCGCCAGTTGGTGGAAGGACTTCGCGCTGGGCAGAAAGGCCAGACCCTACTCGGCGTGACCGGTTCGGGCAAGACGTTCACCATTGCCAACGTCATTGCCCAAATGGGTCGCCCCGCCTTGGTGCTTAGTCACAACAAGACGCTGGCGGCACAACTCTACCAGGAGTTCAAGGCGTTCTTCCCCCACAATGCCGTGGAATACTACGTTTCCTACTACGACTACTATCAGCCCGAAGCCTACATTGCCGCCACCGATACGTACATCGAAAAGGACTTGGCCATCAACGAAGAGATTGACAAACTGCGCCTCGCCGCCACCTCGGCCCTCCTCTCGGGGCGCAACGATGTCATCGTCGTTTCCTCCGTTTCGTGCATCTATGGTATGGGCAATCCCTCGGCTTTCTACGAGAATGTCATTGAACTCCACGTGGGCCAACGCCTGGCACAGACCGTCCTGCTGCGCCGCCTCGTGGATGGCCTCTACGTGCGCAACGACATAGCGCCCAAGGCAGGCAACTTCCGCCTCAAGGGCGACACGGTGGATGTCTTTCTGGCCTATGCCGACAACCTGATTCGCATCACCTTCTGGGACGACGAGATTGACGCCATTGAAGAAGTGGATGCCATCACGGGCGTGCGCCTAGCCACCTTTGACAGTTACAAGATTTATCCCGCCAACCTCTTCCTCACCTCCAAGGAAACGCAAGAACTGGCCATCCGACAGATACAAGACGACCTCACCGCACAAGTGGCCTACTTCAAGGAAATCGGCAAGAACCTAGAAGCCAAACGCCTCTACGAGCGCGTCACCTACGACATTGAGATGATTCGCGAACTGGGTCATTGCAGCGGCATTGAGAACTATTCGCGCTATTTTGATGGGCGCAAGCCAGGCACACGTCCCTACTGTCTGCTGGACTTCTTCCCCAAGGATTTCCTGATGGTCATTGACGAGAGCCACGTGAGCATTCCCCAGATTGGCGCGATGTACGGCGGCGACCGCTCGCGCAAGACGGCTCTTGTAGATTACGGCTTCCGCCTGCCCGCAGCTCTGGACAACCGCCCGCTGACCTTTGATGAGTTTCGCGAGATGACGCCCCAGACCATTTATATCAGTGCTACGCCTGCCGACTACGAACTCAACGAGAGCGAAGGCGTCGTGGTCGAACAGGTGGTTCGCCCCACGGGGCTGCTGGACCCCGAGATACAGGTGCGCGACACGGACTATCCCGTTGACGACCTGATGGAGGAAATTCGCCTCCGCCTGGAGCGCGATGAGCGCACGCTGGTCACCACCCTCACGAAGCGAATGGCCGAAGAGCTCACCGCCTTCCTGCTCAAGAACGGCGTCAACGCGGCCTACATCCACAGCGATGTGGACACCGTGGAGCGCGTGCAGATTCTGGCCGACCTGCGCCGTGGCATCTATCAGGTCCTCGTTGGTGTGAACCTCTTGCGCGAGGGTCTCGACCTCCCCGAAGTTTCGCTCGTGGCCATCCTCGATGCCGACAAAGAGGGTTTCCTGCGCTCCCATCGTTCACTCACCCAGACGGCAGGCCGCGCCGCCCGCAACGTGGACGGCCTCGTCATTATGTATGCCCACCAGATAACGGGCTCCATGCAGCAAACCATTGACGAAACGGAGCGCCGCCGCATGAAACAACTGCACTACAACGAGGAGCACCACATCACCCCGCGCCAAATTCGCAAGGCCATCACCGATATGCCGATAGGCAGCAACGGCCGCAGCGAATCCCGCCCCACGCCTTCCCTCTCCTCGACCGCCCCATCCATCACCTACAACCTACCCACAACCTCTGCCACCTCACAAGCAGCAGAAGCCCCCACCAAGTACAACACCGCCAAATCCCCCAAGAATTCGCCCCAAGAAACCCGCGAGGAAAAAATCGCCCGCCTACAAAAAGAAATGAAGCAGGCCGCCGCCAGCTTCGATTTCATCCTAGCCGCCCAACTGCGCGACGAACTCCTCCGCCTCTCTGAGGAGGATGGAAAATAAGACAGGACAAACCGTCCAAGAAGTATATCCATTCAAAAATCATATAGCTACAAACAAGAGAGTCAGCACTTGACTCTCTTTTTTGTTTTAGGTAGGTTCTATAAATTAGCTTACGATGGATTTGCGACTATCGTGCCGTAGATTTTGTTTTATCCTTTGGTTGCGGATACTTATTATCATTTACTGGATTCACCTCTAACAAAGATATGACTACTACGGTCATTGCTGTGGGATTTCAAAAGATGCGTCCTAGGGGTGCTATGCCAACTCCTTGCTTTAGGTTTCTTGCTGCGATGGCCATTCGAAATCGCCTCCTAGCCATTCAGTGGCAGGCAACTCCTGAACGAGGGGATAGTAACGCTGGGGCTGGCCGTCGCAGAGTTCTATTACTTGATTGTGCAGGATAGTACCGTTTGGTAAGTGCAGGCGGCTGACGGCGATGCGGCGCATTTGCATTGGAGAAGGGCGAATAGGAGGTTACTTGAAGTGCGGGCGGCGCTGGCTCTCTTGGCGAAGGAGGCTGTCGCGAATAAGTTGCTCGGCCGTTCGCTGAATGGACTTATTGCTGAGGCTGTCGCTTGTTACAATGGAGTCCGCGGCGATGGAGTCAGCAGGCTGGGCGGTTGGTTTGGAACGCTGCGTGCGGAAACGGGCCAAAATGGGCGCGGTAATAACGAGCAGTTTGGGCGAACTGGACCAGGAGGCTTGCTGATAGACGAAACCTGTGATGCGCTCTAAGGGCTTGTCGTCCACGTGGAGGGTGACGCCTTGTCGCGCACTAGAATAAATCTGATTTGTCACGACGGCCATAGAGTCGCCCTTGTAGTGAAGGGCCATGCAAATGGTGGCTTCCTTCTGTCCCTCGCGGTAGAGCCAGCGCGGAGTAAACTCGAAGAGGAGGCGGTCGCCTGCCTGTACGGCGGTGTCAACGGGAATACTGAATTCCATGCGGTTCTGTCCCGTGGCTGAAAGTACATAGGTGTCGCGCTCGTGCCAGAGATTGAGCGTGTCGCCCTTGGCATTGAGCATCTTGGCATAAGCATTCTCTGTCGTTCCGCCACTGGGAGCGGCTTCGGCCAGGCGCTCGTTGATGCGATTGTAAATCTTGCCCAACACCTCGGCACGACCACTATAATAAGCCACAGCCTCGTCAAACTGCTGGGCCGTCAGACCATATTTCTCCAAGACCAGCCCGACGTAGTATCGCTCGTAGTAGGCCACACTATCACTGCGCGCACCAGCCAGCGCTTGTGCCAGTTGGTAATCGTAGAGAATATTCTCCATCTGACGCTCGGAGGGAATACCCTCGGGCGTCTTGGCTTTGCAACCTGCCAGAACGAGAAGGCTGCAAACGAAGAGGAAAGATGCAGAAAGACGATAGAACATGGGCGGTATATCTGGGAGGGTTATTCGGCGGAAGAAGCAACGGATTCGTTGGAGGCGGAAGAGGTGTCGGCGGCAGCAGCCTTCTTGTCCTTGCCCGTCAGGTATTTGTTGTAGAAGAGCAGGATAGCGACAGCACCGCAGGAGATGGCGGCATCGGCAAAGTTGAATACAGCACCGAAGAATACATCACCGCCTACCAAGGGCATCCATTCGGGCCA
>CAMBWV010000071.1 GCA_945871755.1 uncultured Bacteroidales bacterium | reverse complement strand
TTGCGGAGGATGTGATAGATGAGCGAGGTCGTGGTGGTCTTGCCGTTGCTGCCCGTGATACAGATGGTGCGGGTGGCAGCAGGGAAATAGCGGCCCGCAAATTCGATTTCGCTCAGAATGGGCGTACCTTTCTCGCGCAGGGCACGGATGGGCGGTGCCGTATCGGGGATGCCGGGACTCTTGATGGCCTCGTCGGCTTCGAGCAAACGCTCCATCGTGTGTCCACCTTCCTCGTAGGGAATCTGGTGGCGGTCCAACTGGGCCTTGAATTTATCCTTGATAGGACCATTGTCGGTCACGAAGACTTCGTAACCCTTTTGCTGTGCCAGAATGGCGGCACCGATACCGCTCTCGGCGGCACCTAATATAACTAGTTTCACTTTCGAGAATGATTTTCTTGTGGCAGAACCCACCTGTTACCTTATCTTGAGCGTAATAATCGCAGCGGCAGCCAACAGGATGGTGGTAATCCAGAAGCGCACCGTAATCTTGCTTTCGTGCCAAGCACCAGCCGGCCACTTGCCGAGGAGATAGTCGCAACCAGGTACGAGTTGCGAAGGCAGGGTGCGGAAGGCATCGTGGATGGGCGTGCGCTTGAAGATGCGGCGCTGCTTGCCGCGGTGCTTCCAGAACTTGAAGTATTCCACCTGAAGGATAACGCTGAGGCTTTCGAAGAGGAAGATGCCGCAGAGGACGGGCAACAGCAATTCCTTGTGGATAATAATGGCCAGCACGGCGATGATGCCGCCGATGGTCAGGCTACCCGTGTCGCCCATAAATATCTGAGCGGGATAGGCGTTGTACCAAAGGAAACCGATAAGGGCTCCGATGGCGGCACAGATGAAGATGACCAACTCCTGCGAGCCTGGGATATACATGATGTTGAGGTAACTGGCGTATTCGATGTGACTGCTGACATACGCCAATATGCCCAGGGCGATACAGATGATGGCACTGTTGCCCGCCGCCATACCGTCCATGCCGTCGTTGAGGTTGGCGCCATTCGAGACGGCGGCAATCACCAGCACAGTCACCAATATCATCAGGAGAACGCCACCAATGGTTTTGTAGTCGCCCATGAAGGACATGATTTCGGTGTAGTCGAGATTGTTGTTCTTGACAAAGGGAATGGTGGTCTTGGTTGATTTGACGGCCTCGCTCTTGTGAACGACTTCGACGTTGGGTTGGCTGTTGCGCGTCACCTCCACGTTCTCGCGCACCACAGCATCGGGACTGAGGTAGAGCGTGAGGCCCACGATGAGTCCGAGACCCACCTGCCCGAGTATCTTATAGCGACCGGCCAGTCCTTCCTTGTTCTTGCGGAATATCTTGATGTAGTCGTCGAGGAAGCCCAAGGCTCCGAGCCATAAGGTCGTGACAATCATCAGTATCATATAGATATTGCGCAGACGCCCCAGGAGCAGACAGGGCACGAGAATGGCCACGATAATAATGACGCCACCCATTGAGGGAACGCCTATCTTGTTGACGCCAAAGGGGTCGATACTCGCATCGCGCTGCGTCTCGCTGATATTGCGGCGCTTCATAAACTTGATAAACTTCTCGCCAAACCATGCAGAGATGACGAGTGCCAGCATCAAGGCGAGCAGCGAGCGGAAAGAGATGTAGGACCACATACCTGAACCAGGCACGCCAAATTGTTCAAGAGCGCGGAAGAGGTAATAGAGCATGGGGAGATGGGTTTTCTATGGGATGTTTAATACGTTGCATGGATATGCTAGAGACCGAAAGCGGCCTTGACTTCTTCGTGGTCGTCGAAGTGGTGCTTGACGCCCTTGATTTCCTGATAGGGCTCGTGGCCCTTGCCGGCGATAAGGATAACGTCGCCCTTCTGTGCCATCATGGCGGCAGCGCGGATGGCTTCGCGGCGATCAACAATGCTGATGGTCTTGGCGCGCTGTGCTTCGTCCAGTCCTGCCAGCATATCGTTGACAATCTCCTGCGGGTCTTCAAAGCGCGGGTTGTCGCTGGTGATAATCACGCGGTCGCTGCGGTTGGCGGCTTCCTGTGCCATGAGCGGTCGCTTGCCCTTGTCGCGGTTGCCTCCCGCACCACAAACGGTGATCACCTGGTGCTTGCCGCGCACAATCTCGTTGATGGCGGTCAGCACATTCTCCAGTGCATCGGGCGTGTGGGCATAGTCGATGATGGCGCTGCAACCCTTGGGCGCGCGGATGGCTTCGAAACGTCCGTTGACGGGTTTCAGGCCCGACAGGACGCGGAGCACTTCGCTCTTCTCCTTACCCAGCATGACGGCTGCGCCATATACGGCCAGCAGGTTGCTCACATTGAAGCGGCCCACGAAACGGACGCTCACCTCCTGCCCGTCCATATTGAGAAGCATGCCCTCGATGCTTTCCTCGAGGATTTGTCCGCGATAGTCGGCCATGGCGCGGGTGGAGTAGGTGCGCACGGTGGCTTTCGTGTTCTGCACCATGACGCTGCCGTTGCGGTCGTCGGCATTGGTAATGGCGAAGGCGTCGGCGGACAGGTGGTCGAAGAAGAGTTTCTTGGCATCGCGGTAGTTCTCGAACGTCTTGTGGTAGTCGAGGTGGTCGCGCGTGAGGTTCGTAAAGATACCGCCAGCAAACCGCAAGCCGCTGATGCGCTGCTGGTGGATGGCATGGCTGCTGCATTCCATGAAGGCGTATTCGCAACCTGCGTCGGCCATCTGCCCGAGCAGGCGGTTGAGCGTCACGGCGTCGGGCGTGGTGTGCGTAGCCTCGATTTCCTGTCCGTCGATGTAGTTGCACACGGTGGAGCAGAGGCCGCACTTGTGGCCGAAGGCGCGGAACATATTATATAGTACGGTGGCGATGGTCGTTTTGCCGTTGGTACCCGTGACGCCCACCAGTCGCAGGCGCTTCGTGGGCTCGCCGTAGAATTTGTGGGCCACAACGCCTGCCGCCCATTCCGTATCTGCCGTCTGAATGCGGGTGACGCCGTCGGCAGGAAGGGTTTCGGGGAGGGGCTCGCTCTGGAGGATGGCGGCCGCACCTGCGGCAATGGCCTTGTCAATATAGGCGTGGCCGTCGGTCTGCGTACCCTTCACGGCGATGAAGAGGTCGCCCGCTTTCACTTGGCGCGAGTCGATGCAGATGCCAGTTATGGATAGGTCCGCATTGCCAAGAATCTGGAACGCGGGAAGGGATTCGAGGAGTTTGTTGAGTTGCATAGCTTATTCTATTTGGGGAGGGCTCATGTCCCCTGGGCGGGAATGAAGCCCTGATTGGTATCTAAGGAAGAGGCGCGCGTGAATCGCAGCGTCAGCGTACGCGAGTATCCTTTGGGAGTACTGTGGTTTTCGATTTCCGCCTAGGATATTGTAGGTTTCCGCCTAAGAAACTGCGAGTTTCCGCCTAGGAAACTGTGAGTTTCCGCCTAGGAAACTGTGAGTTTCCGCCTAGGAAACTGTGAGTTTCCGCCTAGGAATACTCCAGTACTCCCAAGGGATACTCGCGGGTTTCGGCACAGCGGTGTCTTGCACGAGGAGCTGCGGCTACTTGTCGTAGGCTAACCAGCCTGGGCGCAACGGGTCGCTGCACCGCCTAGACGGCCGAGTCGGCATTCGCGGGCTTTGCGGGTGTAGGCTTGCTGGGCGCAGCTGCGGGGGCTGCTGCGGGCGGATTGCTGGAAGCGGGCTTTTTGGGCGCATTCTTCTTCCCGCGCTCGTTCGACAGGGTGAGGGTGATGCGTGCGCCAGGCTTGATGGGCGTGCCAGCTGCCAAACTTTGCAGGACTACCGTTCCTTGCCCCTTCACCTGTACGCGCAGGCCCATACTCTCCAGGCGGAACACGGCATCGCGCAGTCCGTAGCCCGTCACGTCGGGCACGATGCTATCGGTGGTCTCTGTGCTTCTCAGGTGCGGCTGGCCGGCATCCGTCTGTATGCGTCCCCACACGGGGCGGTTGTTGGCGGGTTTCGGCACTTCGCACACGAAGGGAATGCCTAGGCTCTGGAGCGAGCGGCTCGTGGCCATGATATTGCCTGCTTGCAGATAGGGCACCTGACTGCTGCCTTCTTGCATCTGGAGCGTATTGCGCTGGCCCAGTTCGAGGGCCATGATGCGCTCGGCGATGATGCGGAAGGCGTGTGCGCACATATTACCATAGGCAGGCGAGGGCTTCTGCATATTCACAATGAGGGCGTAGCGCGGTTGGTCGCTGGGGAAGTAGCCCACGAAGGTCACGTTGTTGTATTTGACACCGCCCTGGCTCATATTTGCCGTACCTGTCTTTCCCGAGAAGGCCACGTGCTTGGAGGCGGCACCATGCGCCGTACCTGTCTGGACGACGGCTCGCAGCGCATCCTGTATGTTGGCTATCACCTCGGGCTTGGCCATCTGCTGGCGAAGCACCTGCGGTGGCAGCTCCTTGACGATTTGGCCATTTTTCATGTAGCCCTTGACGAATCGGGGATAGTAAAGCTTACCGCCATTGGCAATACCTGCGTAGAAGTTCACGATATTGATGGGCGGCATCTGCGAGCTGTAGCCAATGGACAGACGTGGCAGGTCAAAGATGTTCGACCAATAACGCCGCTTGTCATTGGGACTGGCGATGTAGGGTTTGTGGTAAGCACGAAGGGGCAGTTTGAGGTTGGCCGTCAGACCTACGCGCTCCACACCGTCAATGAAGGCTTGCGGGTCGTCCTTGTATTTTTCCCATATCATGATGGATGTACCCGTGTTGAGCGAATGCTCGAGAATCTGGCGCACGTTGAACCATAGCGGGCCACCCTCGAATCCGTGGCTGTCCTTGATTCTGTTTCCAGAACTAAATTGGTACTCTCTACTTCTAATAGTAACTCCATCGGTGTATTTGATACGTCCATCGTCCATAGCGACCATGAAGCTACACGGCTTGAACACGGAGCCAGGCATCTGCATACCACTAATCGAATAGTTCACGCCTTCTTCGTATCCCTGACCGCTCTTCCGCTTGCGCAGGCTCACGATGGCTTTCACGTCGCCATTCGTCACGTCCATGAGGATGCAGTTGCCCGAGTCGGCACTGAGGCGTATCATTTCGTCCACGAGCGTCTGGTGGCAAAGGTCCTGCATATCAATGTCGAGGGTCGTCATGATGTCGAGCCCGTTCTCCACGGCTTGGTCCATGACGGGCACAATCTTGTCGCGCACCTTCTCGTTGTGATACCTGCCGGGCTTGCCCCTTAGGATGCTGTCGTAGGCTTTCTCCATGCCGTAGCGCGCACTGTCTCGGAAGAGGCCGATGGTCAGACCTGCCAAGCGGCCGTGCGGCGTATTGCGCACCTTCACCTCTGTGGCGCGCACACTGCTCCTGCGTTTGAAGAGGGGGAGCTTGCGCAATTCGCAGAGTTCCAGATACGACAGCAACTTGTTACGCTTCTGGCCCTTGGGGAAGGTGAGCGAACTCACTTGCTGGGGATAGATGGGGCAACCGCGACCGCGGGCGTAGAAGCAGGAGTCGAGGTATTTGTGGTACTTGGCTGTATCGATGTCGGGGAAGAGACGGTGCATACCGGCCACGATTTCGTCTTGGTGGTTGAGATAGATCGTATCGCGGCGGTGCTGGTCTTTTTGTATGGTCTTGGGGTTGCGCTCGTACGTACAGAAGTCGATAGTCACGTCATAGAGCGGCATCATCGTAGCCAAGATGCGTCCATCGCAAGCCAGGATATCTCCGCGCAAGGGATTGATAGTGTGCTCGCGATAGGTGTGATCCTTACGCTTCTCGTTCCACTCATCGCGCTCTACGGTCATGACGTACAGCGCCTTGAAAACCACTGCAATGCAGGCCAACGTGAAAAGGGAACTAATCAGCGAGAATCTCGGCATGATTATTTTACTGGGGAAATTCATCTGTACGCTATTGTCAATTAGGAATTGGGAATTGGGATTTTTCTAGAATGTCTAGAATCCAAGTTTCGGAAGTGTTCACTTGTAGCTGATAAGCGTTTAAGGAGCGGGCTGAAGGCCCAGCAAGCGCATAGCCCAGGGCAACGCC
>CAMBWV010000070.1 GCA_945871755.1 uncultured Bacteroidales bacterium | reverse complement strand
AGCCGTTATAAAGCAAAACGGTACTAATAATTTTCGTATGAAAAACAAAAAGATATGGTGCGAGAGGCGGAAAGACATCCAAGCCAAATAGAGATACTACCTTCCAATGAAACTAATTTCTAGAACCTACCTTAATGAATCCCTATTCATAATGAAACGTATAAGCTTCTTCTCTGTTTTTGCAGGAATCATTGCCCTTAGCGCCACATTTATTGCCGCCTGTCAGCAGATGCCAACCAACCTAAGCCAGGCCGAACGCGATGCACTCTTTGAAAAGCAACTTGTCATCAATGAGATAATGGCCAGCAATCGTACGGGCCTCCAGCGCGTGGCTGGCGGTGAACCTTGCGATTGGTTGGAAATTAAGAATGTGTCGAAAGAAGCCATATCCTTGAAAGGTTATACGTTGCTGGTGACCAACGCTGAGAAAGACAGCACGGCCGCTGATACAACTGCGACGCAGAAGGAAGAGCCCAAGGAAAAGGTGAAGGACTGGAACTTTCCCGATGTGACCCTTCAACCAGGCGAGCACCTTCTTGTCTTCACCAAGAAGAAGTCCGACGGCAAGACCACCGTTAAGGGGGCTCTTGTGGCCAATATCACGATGGCAGGTCGCGGAGCGCGCATCCAACTCGTGACGCCGCAATCGACGATAGCCAGCGAAGTAACCTTTCCCGACCTCCAGGCCGATGAAGCCTATGTGAGGGGCGAAGATGGCAAGTTTCACACCTCCTATTATCCTACACCAGGGCAGGCCAACAGCGATAGCGGTTACGAAGCATCCGCCAAGCAGGTGGAGGCCGGTCGTAAGAGTCCCCTCTTGATTTGGGAACTCATGAGCCGTGCCGAGAAGAACAGTGAGAACTGGGTGGAAGTAAAGAACGTGTCGGACCAGCCCGTGCAGTTGGGCGAATACGCCTTGGCCACAAAGACCGAGGACAACAATAATCAGACAATAGCCAGTAAGCCTATCCAATGGGCCTTACCCGAGGGAACGATACAGCCTGGCGAGATTCGCATGATAAGACTTCGCGGCAAGAAGGCCACCGACGCACAGAAGGAAGCCAACATTAAACTGGGCAATGCCGAGACACTCCTCCTCTTGCACAAAGGCAAGTTTGCCGACGGTGTTTGCGCTAAGGGCACGGTTCAGGGCTCCAGCATTGGGCGTACGAGCAATGGGGTAGGGTTCTTCTACTTCACTTCGCCGACGATGGGGACAGAGAATCCAGCCGTAGGATTCCGCACGATAGCACCAGCACCGCAGTTTGACAAACAATCGGGCGTATATAATAAGGTGGGGGACATGGTTCTTCACCTTATTGCTGGATATAGCAAGGTGCACTATACCACCGACGGCACATTGCCCACGAAAAATTCGCCCTTGCTCACAGATTCGCTCCGCATCAACAAAAGCATGGTCCTTCGCACCTTCGACGAGGGCGACTCCACGCGGATGCGCAGCGCCGTATCGACACACACCTTCATCCTTGGCGAGAATCACGACCTGCCTGTCGTGACGATTACTGCCGCTCCTGCTGATCTCTATAGCCACAACAGCGGCCTCTGCGCCGATGGTCCAGGTTTTACGCCCGAGTTTCCGCACAAAGGTGCCAACTACTGGAAGCCCATGTCCAAACCTGCCCATCTGGCCATCATCGAAACGGACGGGACGCGGTTGGAAACCAACTTCGACCTTCGCATCTTCGGCGGTTTCTCGCGCGCACTGCCCAAGAAATCGTTTTATCTCAAGTTCAACAACCGCTACGGCTCACGCGAGATTGCCTACGACTTCTTCGGTGAAGGCGAGGCGCAGGAATACAGAAGTATTGTCCTTCGTTCGGGCTCGCAGGACCAAGACCGTTGCATGATACGCGACGAATTTTTCACGGGGCTGATGGCTGAAGAATGCCCCCACTTGCTCATTCAGAAATACAGGCCCGTGGCTTTGTATATCAATGCCGAGTACCAGGGTTTGTACTTCCTACGCGAAAAGGTTGACAAGCATTTCCTGGCCCGCCATTTGGGCGGCGATGCCGATTCCACCTCTTGCATTATGTCCGTATGGGATGCCGAGTTCGGGCGCTCAGCATCCTGGTATGGCCTCTTGAATTATGCTATCGAAAACGACCTCAAGGATGCTGCGGCATACAAATATGTGAGCGAGCGCGCCGACCTCGAAGGCCTCATTGACTGGAAACTCGGCCAAATCTATACGGGCAATACCGACATTGGCAATATTCGCTTCGTGCATTCCTCCGACCCCGCAGCCGATGGCCGCTGGCATTTCGTCTATTACGACCTCGATGCTACGTGGGTATCTTTTGCCAGTCCCTCGAAATACTTGCGCTGCGGTGGTGGCAGTTTCTCCTCTTTGTCGCACAACGACAAGCACAACGTCCTCGCGGGACACCTGCTGAATAGCCCCGCCTTCCGCGAACTCTTGCTCCAGCGCCTCTCCCACCACTTGCGCGTTACGTTCCATCCCAACCGCACCACGAAATACTTCGACCAACTCGTGGCCACAATCCGTCCCGAGATGAAGCGCGACTGCGACCGCTGGAGTTACCATACCTATGCGGGATGGGAGAAGCAGATAGCAGACTTCCGCGCCAAACTCCTGACGCGCCCCAAAGATATGCTGAATGCCTTCCGCCAAGACCTACAAATAACGGCTGAGGAAGAGCAGAAATACTTCAAAGGACTTTAGGAAAACGATGTAACTACTCAGGTGGATTGTTGCTGGCTAGGGGGCTATTCGGCGCGCCCCGAAGGGGCACAGACGGCATCATTCCACCCACAATTAGTTCACAGCCAAACTGGTTTTTTCGGGCAAAAAACGACCTGAGTAGTTACAAAACGATTCACCCAGTTCAGGGTGAATCGTTTTTTCGGTCGCTGGCGACCTTGTTTTCATGGGTTACTGACGACCTGATTTCAACGCCGCTTTTGGCAGCTGGCTCGTGTGTCAGAAAAAAACGAATATCTCGAGTGCTAATGGCGGCTTCGTCATGGCAGTCGAGATATTCGCGTATTAGAATCAGGAACAGCTCTATCTACATTCGATAGATTCGTGTTGAAAAAACGTGCAGGAGAATCTGAGGGATGGATTATTGTCTGCCGTTGCGGGGCAGCTCAATGCGGAAAGTAGTGCCAACGCCAACCTCACTGCGCTCTACGAATATGCGGCCCATGTGGTATTGCTCAATGATTCGTCGCGCGAGAGAAAGGCCGAGACCCCAGCCGCGCTTCTTGGTGGTGTAGCCTGGGCGGAAGACATCGCGGACATGGCGGGCAGGGATGCCACGGCCCGTGTCGGACACTTGGATAACAATGCGGTCGCGCTCGCGGAAAACGTAGATGCGTATTTCGCCTTCACCCGACATGGCATCAATGGCATTCTTGCACAGATTCTCGATGACCCATTCGAAGAGCGGCGCGTTGATGCGGGCCATAATGCGCTCCGAAGGCAGACTGCAATACATACGCACGCGGTCTGAGGTGCGGCGGCTAATATATTGAACGGTATGGTCGATGGCCTCGCCTAGGTTCGTCTCGCTCAGTTCGGGGGCAGAACCGATTTTCGAGAAACGCTCGGCAATCAATCGTAGGCGCATGAGGTCAGTTTCCATATCATCAAGAATGGGGTCGTCGGGATAGTTCGCCTTGAGCAGTTGGCTCCAAGCCGTCAAGGAAGAGATGGGCGTACCCAACTGGTGAGCCGTTTCGCGCGACAGACCTACCCAAACCTTGTTCTGTTCCGCGCGCTTCGACGAAAGGAGAGCGTAAATAGCCACGGCCACGAGGAGGGCCACGATGCCCAGTTGGACATAGGGATAGAGAGTGAGGCGCTGTATCATTTGCGATTCGCCATAGGAAACAGTGATGAAGGCCGCCTTGCCCTTCGCACCTGTGGAGGGTTGTCCGAGGTCGATACGCATGGTGTGGCCAGCGCGCTGCATGGATTGATGGGCCTCGAGCGTGTCTGTAGCCGTTTGGAAGGACGAGGGGAGGTTGCGCGAATCAATGATATGCCCCTCGGCATCGGCCACAATAACTGGTATCGTGTGATTGCTCTCCAGCACTTGCAGCACCAGCGTCATGTCGGCTCCTTGGTCTGCTGTGGTGAGCGACTTCATAGCAGCCGCCCATATCTCCACGCGCCGCCGCTCCTCGTCCTTCAGGTCTTGGGTCAGGACGTGCGAGGCCCAAAGCGAGAAGAGCGTGACAAGAACGGCTGCTAGGCAGAGGATTAGTTTTATGTGGCGGAGTTTCATGGGGCGGCTTTTGGCTGGGGCTGGTTTCTGGGGGGGCTGGATTTTCTAGAATTTCTAGGGTTTCTAGGGTTTCTGGGTATTAACCTTCTCCCACCTCCTTATTGATGGCATCAATATATCCCAGCAATTCTTCGCGGCCTGTGCCGCTTTGGCTGCTGGTGATGAAATGCGGTGGCAGTTCTTCCCACTCCTTGGAGAGTTCGCGGAGGAAGGTTTGTACGTTTTCGCGCACCTTATTCACGCCCAGTTTGTCTGCTTTCGTAAACACGATGGCAAAGGGGATGCTGTTCTCGCCTAGGAAACGGGTGAACTCCAAATCTATTTTCTGGGGCGGAATGCGGGAGTCGATGAGCAGAAATAGGCAGACGAGGCTTTCGCGGCGCGTGATATAGCCCTCAATCATTTGCTGCAATTGAGCTGTGGCCTTTTTGCTACGCTTGGCATAGCCATAGCCAGGAAGGTCCACCAAGTGCCACTGGCCGTTGATGCAGAAATGGTTGATGAGCATCGTCTTGCCAGGGGTGGAGGACGTCATGGCTAAGTTTTTGCGGCTCGTCAGCATATTGATAAGACTGCTCTTGCCAACATTACTGCGGCCAATGAAAGCGTATTCGGGAAGGGTAGAGGAGGGGCATTGCTCTACGCGGCTACTGCTAATGACAAATTCTGCGCTCTTGATGTTCATAATAATTGCGTAAAAAGGCCAGTCGAAGATGGAGGAACGGCCGTAGAGATTAAAAAGAATGAGATTAAGCCTCGCAAAAATACGTTTTTCCCTTGACTTCAACCCGATAAGGGCGGATGAAAATGCCAAATGCTCGCCAGATATTCTGCTCGGGAGGGGAATTTCAGAGGTTTGCATGGGTGTTAGAGATATTTTTGTTATCTTTGCACACCCTTTATTAGGGGAAAATCAGCTAGCACTCTTTGCTAAAACTCTAGAAAGCCCATTCAGAAACCCAACTACAATACCTATATAATATGAAGGAATTGGCCTTGAAATACGGTTGCAATCCCAACCAAAAGCCTGCGCGCATCTATATGGAAGCAGGCGAACTCCCCGTGGAAGTACTCGGCGGACGCCCGGGTTACATCAATTTCCTGGACGCCCTTAATGGGTGGCAGTTAGTGCGTGAACTGAAAGCAGCTACTGGTCTGCCCGCCGCCACTTCGTTCAAGCACGTGTCGCCTGCCGGTGCTGCTGTTGGCTTGCCCCTGAGCGAAACCCTTGCCAAAATCTACTTCGTGGACGACATCAAGGTGCCCCTCTCGCCCGTTGCCTGCGCCTATGCCCGTGCTCGCGGTGCTGACCGTATGAGCAGTTACGGTGATTTCATCGCGCTGAGCGACACTTGCGATTTGGCTACCGCCCTCCTGATTAAGCGTGAAGTGAGTGATGGCGTGATTGCTCCTGATTTTACAGAAGAAGCATTGGAAATCCTTCGCGAGAAGCGCAAGGGTACCTATAATATATTGAAGATAGACCCCGAATATCGTCCCAACCCTATTGAAACCAAGCAGGTGTTTGGCGTTTCGTTTGAGCAGGGCCGCAACGAGGTGGACCTGACGGACGATGCACTCTTCGCGAATATTCCCACCGTCAGCAAAGATTTCCCTGAGTGGGCGCGCCGCGACCTGATGATTGCCCTTATCACCTTGAAATATACCCAGTCCAACTCCGTCTGCTACACGAAGGATGGACAGGCCATTGGTATCGGAGCTGGCCAGCAGAGCCGCATTCACTGCACGCGTCTCGCAGGCAATAAGGCCGATATCTGGTGGTTGCGCCAGCATCCGAAGGTGATGAACCTGCCTTGGGTGGAGAAGATTCGCCGCGCCGACCGCGACA
>CAMBWV010000069.1 GCA_945871755.1 uncultured Bacteroidales bacterium | reverse complement strand
GTTCGTAGGTGTCAGCACTAATCTTCTGCTGACGCCCAAATGGGGAGCAGTAGGAACTAGTATCAGTTGGACACTCACTGAAATTACATTATTATTCATAGCCTCATGGTTTTTCCTAAAACATTTTCAGATGCGTGTATTCAATATGCATCTACTGAAATACTTGCTGGCTTCCTGTCCTTACGTTGGCATCTGTTATCTCCTGCATGACAATCACTTGTCTTGGAAATTAGCATTAGCCATCATTTTGATGGCGACATGGTTCCTCCTTCTGAATCTGAAGATGATGCCCAATCAGGTGCTATCTGCTTCATTCCATCAGTTAACAAACCGCATCTCCACTTGGTTCAAATAGTAACCTTCTCTATGATGTATCCATTCTATTATCCATGGAGGGCTCAAGCGATTTTCTCTGGCCAATTATTCAAATTGATTCTTGCCCATGCTAGTCATTGTTATCGTATCCTATAAGAATAACCGGCGTACCATACAATACGTTCGAGAGGAACTCTCAAAAATCGTTCTTCCCCATCGAATCGTAATTGTCAATAATGGTTCTACGATTGAAGAGAGCAGAGAGTTGTCCAATGAACTCGGGGCTGAATTACTCAGTGTACAAGATGTACCCTCCATCGCCAATCGGATATTTGTCATTAGCAATCCTCAAAACTCTGGATTTGCCATTGGCAATAATATAGGAGCACGCATGGCCATGGATTATCTAGATGCAGATTATATCCTGTTCTCGAATAATGATTTGCGCTTTCTAGATACAGATGTTGTTGAGCGGCTGCAGCAGACACTGAAAGAGCACCCAGAAATAGGTATTATTGGGCCACATATTGTTGGGTTGGACGGTAAAGCCCAAAGTCCAGAGCCATATCAAACTTTTGCCAATAGATATATCTGGATGTATCTACTCACACCGTTTATCACTCTCAAACAAAAGAAACGAATCTTTCGGCTGGACTATTCCGAGCAGGCTCAAGAGGGCATACACTACAAACTGATGGGTGCTTTCTTTATGGTACGTGCAGAAGATTTTGCAAGTTGCGGCATGATGGATGAACACACCTTTCTCTATGCCGAAGAGCCCATACTCACCGAGCGAATGGCAAAAATTGGAAAGAAGCCCTATTATTATCCCCAAGTGTCTATCTGCCATGAGCACGGACAGACCATTGGCAAATCTTTTAATACCAGGAAAGCAGATGCCCTGCTGTTTGACAGTGAAGTCTATTATTATCAAACATACAAGAATGTAGGTAATCTCCAAGTCCTAATTGCTCGTATCATTAGAAACATTCTTTACATCTTACATCGCCGATGAGAACCCTCTTCATCACCCATCATTATCTGTCATCCCCAGGAGGCGGCACATTTGCATCCCGCGCCTACATCAATGCCTTCGCAGAGTTGTCGGACGAGATGACTTTGCTCTATCCTGTCAAGGAGGGGGAAGGGCTGTTTGAGGGAATCAACACCTGCATCAAACTTGTACCTGTCCCCTACGAACTGCCCAAAGTTATCAAATTGGTAAGGATTCTCACAGGCAAAGTGCACCGATATTTCAGCACAGCCCCTGCATACATTCAGAGCGGCCAATTTGATACTGTTGTTTTTGACACCAGCATTGTCTCCTATCGCTTGATTGCAATGGCCAAGCAGTGTGGGTTGCACACCATCGTCATACACCATAATTTCCAGTATGAATACTTCCGTGACAACACGCATGGCCCGATGAAGTGGATAACGCTATTCTGGTGCCAACGTTATGAAAAGCAAGCGGTCCAACTGGCCGACATCAATCTTACGCTGACGAAAACGGACAAGGAATCGCTGATAAAGATTGGCGGGCAACAAACGAAAAACAGTTTCGCAGTATTAGGCACATTTGAGTATCAGTACACTGAAAAGAAGAAGCCTCAGAAGGGAAACGGAATCAAGAACTTTGTCATCACAGGCGACCTAAGCGGCGTACAAACATACGAATCTTTGATACCCTGGATAAATAATCTGTATGCGGAGCTCAAGGCCGTATTCCCCGATTCTCACCTAACGATTGCAGGCAGGAATCCCAACAGTCAACTGCTGGCTCTCTGCCAACAGCATAATATTTCCATCATTGCATCTCCACCTTCCATGAAACCAATTCTAGAAGCAGCCGATTGCTACATCTGCCCTACGAGTCTAGGAAGCGGCATCAAACTGCGCGTGCTTGATGGTCTCAAATGGGGACTACCCGTTGTGGCACATAATGTATCGGCCCGTGGCTACGAACGAATGGAAGAAGCGGGTTGCTTGCTTCGTTATTCTGATGGTACATCGTTCCGAGCTGCACTCACTCAGTTGCGAGAGAGGGCACTTAACAAGGAAAAGGTCCTTGCGGCCTATCGGAACGTCTTTTCTCTGGAGGCGGGGTGCAAGCGATTAGAATCAATTCTTAGAGATTTTCATATTCATATCTAAATGAAGATAGCAGCATTACATACTGATTTCCGAATCTACTGGCCTACTCGCCTACAGGCATTGAGCAAGGTGCTGAAAGAGCGAGGTGACGAATTGACTGTTATAGAAATTGCAGGGAAAGGTAGTCCAAACGTATTATTGCGAACTGGGACTTGAGTCGTTTCACGAAGGCATGCGTCGATGCCATTGATTACGTCGTCAAACATTCCAAGCGCAAGACAAATTGGCTGGATAAAATCATCATAAGAATCTGGAAAGGGAGATACAGACCTGTGTAATAGATATGGATAGGTTTGACTTGCTATATCTCAGAATAGATAAACAACGTACGGAAATGAATATCATTAAATCAGAGGTTTCCCGACCTCGTATCTTATATCTCGCCCCCCTGCCTCCCCCTGTTCATGGCTCAGCCATGGTCAGCGAGCAAATCAGAAATAGTAAGGTGGTCAATGAAGCCTTTGATGGGGATTTTGTCAATATCAGCACATCCCGCAAAATGTGTGAAATTGGCAAGGGGGGACTGTGGCTTACCCTCCAGAAAACAATACGCTTCCTCGTATCTTTTCTTAAAACCCTTGGCCTGCTACTCACGCATAGATACGACTTGTGTTATTGTGCCATTACCTGTCATGGTTCTGGGTTTCTGAAGGATGCCCCGTTTGTGTTGCTGTGCAAGTTGTTTAGGAGGAAGATTCTCATCCATCAGCACAATAGAGGGATGGCCAAAGACGTGGACCGCCCTATCTATCGCTGGTTACTGCCCCTTGTATATAGAAACACCAAGGTTATGTTGCTCTCTTGGTATTTATATCCAGATATTGAGCGAGTAGTCAAGCGCGAGAACATTATCGTTTGTCCCAATGGTATCAAGCCCATACCTTACGATGAGTGCAAGCGGACTGCGAATAATATACCGCACATTCTTTTCCTATCAAACCTCATGATAGACAAAGGAGTATATGTCTTACTGGACGCCTTAAAGATTCTATCCGAGAAAGGTATTCCTTTTGTTTGCGACTTTGTTGGGAGCGAGACGAAAGACATCGACGCTAATCGTTTCGCTGCAGAAGTTGAACGAAGGGGACTTAGTCACAGTGTGGTCTATCATGGCCCGAAGTATGACGAAGAAAAAAAGAAATGCTTCCTACAAGCAGATATTTTTGCCTTTCCCACATTCTGTGATTGTTTTGCTCTAGTCATTCTAGAAGCGATGAACTATCAACTGCCTATTGTCTCTACATTTTTCGGTGGTATTCCTGATGAAATAATCAATGGAGAAAATGGTTTTGTTGTTGAGCCTGAAGATGCTCAGGCTACAGCAGACGCCCTATGCCAACTTCTGGAAGATGCTTCACTCCGTCAAAGGATGGGCAGGGCTGGTTACAAGAAATTTATGGAGGAATTTACAGAGGAGATATTTGAGCACAACATCGTTTCGTCCCTCAAACGTGTATTGGGGGAGACCACGTAAAATATCCTCCCCCCAAGCCTCCAACTTCGAGAAAATATGTAATTTTGCAGGTATTAAAATTCCTCTGAACTGCGATTCATGCGCGAAACCTATTTCCATATCCGTTACCTCTTTGGCCGCGAAAACGTTTGGGCTGCGGTTGATGCTCTCTTGCAGCACAATCGTTGCGGTTACGTTGTCGTAGCGGACGGAGTCGTGCTGACGCAGGTGCAGCGCGATTTGTCGTTTCGCCAGGTCGTTCACGACAGCCTCTTTGCCATTTGCGATTCCAGTTGGGTGCCACTTTATATCAAGGCTATCTATGGGCGCAAGCGGGAGCAGTATTGTGGTTTCGACTTGATGATGGACGGATTGCAGCAGTACCAGAAGTATCGCATGATGTTCTTGGGGAGCGATGCTTTGACGCTAGCTGGCATTCAGCGCCAGTTGGATGATGACGGGATTGACAAGGAGGGGATGACGTTTGTAGAATTACCATTCCGTGACATTGACGATTTTGACTATGCTGCCATTGCGCAGCAGATAGAAGAAGCCCAAGTAGATCTTATTTGGGTAGCCCTCGGTGCGCCCAAACAGTGTATGTTCATGCAGCGACTGAAGCCGCATCTCAAGCGCGGCATCATGTTTGGCGTAGGTGCAGCCTTCAAGTTTTATAGCGGAGTGGCCGAAAAGCGTGCTCCAAAATGGATGGTCCTCTCGCACATGGAATTTCTCTTCCGTCTGACCCAGGACCCTAAGAAGCAGTTCGACCGCTGCTCGGGTATCGTCACCACTCTCCCCCAAACCATCCGGAGCGAGATGAGTACGAAGCGCACCAACGAGCAACATGCCACCCAGCATTTCTTCTCCCTCCTCCGAAAAGCCCTCGGCACATCAACGGACCCCATCCAGCCTATGAAACCCGAAGAATGGCTGGCTGTTTACGAGATGTCGCGCAAACAATCCATCAGCGGTATTCTCTTCGTGGGCCTCAGCAAGCACTATACTCCCCAAGCGTTGCAGGACCTCGGTCTGAAGCGTTACCTACGCCTCAAATGGCTGAGCACGACCATGACGCTCGAGAAGGTGTACCAAAGGAATCAGGACGATTGCAAGGCGCTCAACGAATTTTTCCAACGCGAAGGCATTCCCTATTGCATCTTCAAGGGGCAAGCGCTCCACCGCTACTATGGCGATGACGCCAAGACCCGCCACTATGGCGACATCGACGTGTGGACCCCCACCCTCTCGGTGCCCGAATTTGCCGATCTGCTGAATACGCGCGGCATCAGTCACAAGGTGAAATATGCCCATGCCGTCTTTGCCTATGGTCAAGGCACCATCACCGAGGTCCACCATACGCCGGCCTTCTTCCGCCATCCCACTCGCAACCGCCGCCTGAAGGAATGGCTCAAAGACCAGTTCACAAACTGCACGCGCAACGACGAGGGACTGATGGTGCCCTCCGTTGACTTCGACCTGGTCTATCTGATGATACACATCTACCACCACTTCATGTTTGAGGGCATCGGCATCCGCCAGTTCGTAGATTATTTCTTCCTGCTCCGCCACCTGCATCGCCAATCGCAAGTTTCCGATGCCGAGCGCCAGCGCATAGAGGCCACGCGAGCCCAGGCTATGTCCGTATTCAAGCATTTGGGTATGCTCCGCTTTGTAGCGGGTGCCATGCAGGTCATCCACGAAGCCCTAGGTTTGGAAGCCGAGGCGCTGCTCTGCCCGCCCGATGCGCAAGCGGGCAAGACCATTCTCCACGAAATCGTTTGTGGTGGAAACTTCGGCAAGTTTGACAAGCGCTATCCGCGTAAGACGTCCAACCTCTTCGCCCGCGGTTTCCAATCCTTGCGCCGGCGCGTCACCCTCATGCGTTTCGGCATTGGCGAAACCCTTGTTTCTCCCTTCTGGAGCATCTGGCAAATCGTCTGGCGACGCGGCCACGAGCACTAATATTCCTTTCCAGCCACAAAAAGTAACTACTCAGGTGAGTTGTCACAAAAATCCTGTGGCCACTGATAAAACAAAAACCGAAAAAACCTTCTGGCTGAAATCATCATCGAAAACTAATGGAAATAGACAACGAGGCGATGCACCTCTTCAGAGGAAATGGGTTTATTTCCTGTTTATCGCCTTGAAGAGGCTGACAGCCTTCTGAAAGAAGGTGGAGTTTGGGGTTCGGATGGGGCGTTAAGAGCTCGCTCTTATAAGACCCACCCGAAACCCAAACTC
>CAMBWV010000068.1 GCA_945871755.1 uncultured Bacteroidales bacterium | reverse complement strand
TGAAGGCTTCGGCCACTTCGGGATAACCTTCGCGGTCGGCCTGGCGGCTCATGGCCAGGTACATACCCACTTCGGTGCACTCGCCCATGAAGTGGTTGTTGAGGTCCTTAATCATTTCTTCATCACAACCCTTGGCTACGCCGAGAGCGTGCTCAGCTACGAAGTTGAGGCCACCCTCTTCGGTCAGTTCCTTAAACTTGCTGGCGGGAACATTGCACATGGGGCACTTCTCAGGGGGTTCGGGACCTTCGTGGATATAACCACAGACGGTGCAGATAAATTTCTTGTTCATTGGTGTTCAGTTTTTAAGTTGATAAGTTGGTAATTGGATGATAACTCTCAAGGCGCGGGGCGGGTGAATCTTTGGCTGTGGGCCATCGAAGCCGTTGCGCCCTTCCTGAATGTGCGATGGATGCGCACACTTGTATCTCAGGAGAAGCAAAGGTAGAGACTTTCTTTGAACTAGCCAACCCCTCGGAGGACATTTTCTTCAGAATAATGTTGTAAAGCAGGTTTTGTGCCGCTGTGATTCTGCTCGTGCCTTCAAATTCCTTGACAGATACCCCACCCTAAAGGATTTATTATTACCTTTGCAAGTCCTACGCGGGTGGCAGACTCAACGCTGGAGGGCTCTTCGTGGCTCTTCTTCCTATACCTTATTATATATAGGAGTTTTATTATATATAGGCGTTCCGTTTTTTAGATTGTTGGCGTTCCGCGCGCCCTGTTTCTTCACCTGCGACTACGAAAAACATATTCCAATGACTTATAAGCAAGAAACCATTAAGCCCTATAGCGAGCAGGGCGACAAGGGTCGTCAGGTAGAGCGGATGTTCGACCGCATTGCCCATAGTTACGACCTGCTGAATCATTGCCTCTCGCTCGGCATCGACCGCCGCTGGCGACGCGCGGCCATCGATTCGCTACGCCCCTTTGCCCCCCGCCGCATCCTCGACGTGGCCACGGGCACGGGCGACTTCGCCATCATGGCAGCCAAGCAATTGAAGCCTCAGTCGCTGCTGGGAGTGGACATCTCCGAGGGCATGCTCGAGGTGGGGCGCAAGAAAGTGCTGCGCGCCGACCTAGCAGACGTGGTGACCTTTCAGCGCGAAGACTGTATGGCACTCGGACTGGCCGATAATTCGTTTGACGCCCTTACGGTGGCCTACGGCATCCGCAACTACGAGGACCTGGACCGCGGGTTGGGAGAAATGTTGCGTGTCTTGAAGCCTGGCGGCCGCTTGGTCATCATCGAACTGACCGCGCCGCGCCGCGCACCTATGAAGCAACTCTTCTGGCTGTACTCCCACGTGCTCATGCCCCTTGTGGGTCGCATCATTTCGCGCGACAGCCGTGCCTATTCCTACCTGCCCGCCACGATGGAAGCCTTTCCGCAGGGCGAGGAGATGCAAGGCATTCTCAAGAAAGCAGGCTTTGCCAAGGTGCAGTTCCGCCGCTTCACCTTCGGCCTAAGCACCCTCTACACCGCTTGCAAACCTAAGAAGCACTAATCATGCCGACCGATACCACCACCTACGGATTGCTGGGCTATCCCCTAGGCCATAGTTTCTCGCGCGCCTTCTTCAGCGAAAAGTTTGCGCGCGAAGGCATTGCGGCCGAATATCTCAACTTTGAGTTGCCAGGGATTGAGCAATTTGATGCCGAGGTATTGGCGCGCTATCCCCGTCTGCGCGGCTTCAACGTGACGATTCCTTACAAGCAGGCCATCATCCCGCACCTCGACAGTCTCACAACAGAGGCTGCCGCCATTGGTGCGGTAAACGTGGTGCGCGTGGAGACTAACGAGGGCGGCCAGCGGTTGGTGGGCACCAACACTGACTGGATAGGATTCACCCAGTCGCTGCGCCCGCTTCTGCAAGCCGAAGACCACGAGGCCCTCGTCTTGGGTACGGGTGGCGCCTCGCGCGCCGTGGTGTATAGTCTGGAGCGTTTGGGCATCCGTCCGCATCTTGTCAGCCGCCAGGCGCGCCAAGGAGTGCTGGACTACGCCGCCCTGCCACAATGGATGGAGCGTTGCCGCCTCATTGTCAATTGCACGCCTTTGGGCATGTTCCCCCACGTGGACGATTGCCCGCCCATCCCTTACGAACAAATCACCCCCGCCCACCTGCTCTACGACCTCGTGTATAATCCCGCCGAAACGCTCTTCCTGCGGAAGGGGGCGGAGCGAGGGGCACGCACCAAGAATGGCGCAGAGATGCTGGAGCTTCAGGCGCTGGCGGCCTGGGAGTTTTGGCAGGGATAGCGGATTCTCCAGGATTTCCAGAGAATCTAGAAATTCTAGAAAATCTAGAAAATCTAGAAAATCTAGAAGATCCAGCCCCAAAAAGAAAAAAATCCAAAAACAAGAAGCCGCAGGCTTCACAATATCACCTCTATGACCAAACGTATTCATCTTCTTCTGCTGCTGACAACCTTCATCGTCAGCACCATCTATGCGCAAATCCCCGCTGGCTACTACAACAGTGCCAAGGGAAAGAGCGGCGCAGGCCTCAAAACCGCCCTCTTTGGTATCATTGCTAGCCACACGCAGCGCAGTTACTCCGACCTGTGGGACGACTTCAAGGAAACTGATATGCGCCCCGACGGCAAAGTGTGGGATATGTACTCCAGCATTACCAACTACAGTTTCGATAGCCGCAAGAGCAATTACAGCAAAGAAGGCGACACGTACAATCGCGAGCACTCCTTCCCCAAGAGTTGGTTCAACGATGGCTATCCGATGTACACCGACCTCTTCCACCTCGTTCCCACGGACGGCTATGTGAACGGCCGCCGCAGCAACTACCCCTACGGCGAGGTGAGCAATCCCACGTGGAGTTCGGCCGACGGTTTCTGCAAATTGGGCCCCTGCTCCACGCCGGGATATAGCGGCACCGTGTTCGAGCCCAACGATGAATACAAGGGCGACTTCGCGCGCAACTATTTCTATATGGCCACGGCCTACGAGGACAAAATATCCTCGTGGAGCAGTCCGATGCTGGCAGGCAACAAATACCCCGCCTACGCCAGTTGGGCCATCACCATGCTGCTTCGTTGGGCCGCCCAAGACCCCGTGAGCGAGAAGGAAATTGCGCGCAACAATGCCGTCTATGGCATCCAGCACAACCGCAACCCCTTTATCGACTACCCTGGCCTGGAGCAGTACGTCTGGGGAAGCCGAACGACGGTTAGTTTCGACCCCGACAATTACGAAGGCGGCGGCAGCACAGACCCCGAGCCCGTCATGCCCGCCGTGCCCGTATTCTCGCCAGCCGCTGGTATCGTAGATGCTGGTACGGAGGTGACCATCACGTGCGCCACGGCAGGTGCCAGCATCTACTACTCCATCAATGGCGAGCCCGAAATGGCAGGCTCGTCACCCATCACGATAGTCATTGAAGACCGCACCGAAATCCAGGCCCGCGCTATGCTCGAAGGCCGCTCCAGCGAAGTGGTCAAGGCTCTCTATACCCTGCCCACCACTACCCCTGCCGCCGATGGCGACTACTATCCCATCAGCAGCACCGCCGAACTCCTTTCGGGGGCCAACTATCTCATTGTGGCCGCGAAGCAATCGAAGGCTCTCAGCCATTATCTCAATGATGCGGGCGACGTGCGTGCCAGTGTGGACATTACCATCAATGAAGACGGCACCATCTCCACCGAAACAGGAACCACAGGCCTGCCCTACGCCATCACCATCAGTGCTTGTGGCGAGGGCGTCTATACGCTCTACGATGCTGCCAATCAGGGCTATCTCTCGCTCACTTCGAGCAGCAACAAACTCTATACCTCCTCGACCGCAGAGAGCGATGATGAGCGTTGGACCATCTCCTTCTCCGTGGATGGTACGGCCATTATCCGCAACGTGGCGCGCGACGACCGCCAGATTCGATACAACGCTGGTTCACCGCGCTTTGCTTGCTATACGGGTAGCCAGCAGGCCGTGACGCTCTATCGCCAACAGGTGAGCGAGGGCATCAGCGAGGGCCTCGTCCAGCGTCCCGCCCCCTTGCGCGTGACGAGCCTCGACGGCCGCCTCCTCCGCACCGCCACGACTCCCGCTGCCGCCCTGCGCGGACTGCCCGCGGGCATCTACATTGTCGGTGGCCAAAAGTACATTGTTCGATAATCTTCCCTCCCCAGATAATCCAAGAAAAAAGTGCGTTACTCCGTTATCATTCCCGTTTACAACCGTCCCGACGAAGTGGACGAACTCCTCGAGAGCCTTTGCACGCAGACCAATGGCAACTTTGAGGTTGTCGTGGTAGAAGATGGCTCATCTGTGCCCTGCGAAAGCGTTGTGCAGAAATATGCCGACCGCCTCGACGTGCATTATTACCTGAAGCCCAACTCGGGTCCTGGCCAAAGTCGCAACTATGGCGTGGAGCGGGCGCAGGGAGAATATGTGCTGATTCTAGACTCCGACGCCGTACTGCCGCCGCACTATATCCAGGCCGTGGAAGACGAATTGCAGGCGCGCCCTTGCGATGCTTTTGGCGGCCCCGACCGCGCCCACGCCTCCTTCACGCCCATGCAGAAGGCCATCAACTACGGCATGACCTCCTTCTTCACCACGGGCGGCATCCGAGGCGGCAAGAAGAAGATGGACAAGTTCTATCCCCGCTCGTTCAACATGGGTGTGCGCCGCGAGGTCTATCAGGCGCTGGGCGGTTTCTCGGAGATGCGTTTCGGTGAAGACATTGACTTCTCCACACGTATCTTCAAGGGCGGCTATGCCTGCCGCCTCTTCCCCGAGGCATGGGTATGGCACAAGCGCCGCACCGACCTGCGGAAGTTCTTCAAGCAGGTGCACAACTCGGGCATCGCGCGCATTCACCTGATGAAGCGCCATCCCGGCACGCTCAAACTGGTCCACCTCCTGCCGATGGTCTTCACGCTCGGCTGCCTGGCCTGCCTGCTCATTGCCCCCTTCTGGCCGTGGAGCCTCCTGCCGCTGGCGCTCTTCTCGCTCATCATCCTTGTCGATGCCACACGCCTGGAGCGCAGTCTGGGCGTAGGTCTGCGAGCCGTGGCAGCCGCCTACGTCCAACTCATTGGCTATGGCACGGGCTTCCTGCGCGCCTGGTGGAACCGCTGCCTGCTTGGCCGTGGCGAATTTGAAGCCTTCAAGAAGAATTTCTACAAATAACACAATCGTTCCCTTCTCGCCGCCTATACCTACTTATATATACGCGCGCGAAAGCACCTCCCAAAAACAGCAAGGCCATTATGGAAAATCGCATCATCAAGGACATGGAAGCCTGCGAGCGTCCCCGCGAACGCCTGCTGGCTCATGGCGCTTCGGGACTCTCGAATGCCGAACTGCTGGCCATACTCATCGGTTCGGGCTCTGTGAACGAGAATGCCGTTGACCTCATGCGGCGCATCCTTGCCGACTGTGGGGGAAGCCTCAAGCAGTTGGGGCGACTCGACGTGGCGGACTTCTGTCGCTACAGAGGTATCGGTGAGGCCAAGGCACTCACGCTGATTGCCGCCTGCGAATTGGGCAAACGCCGCTTGGCGGAAGGCGGCATCGAGCGACCGCGCATTCAAAATTCGGAGGACATCTTCCATTATTTCCACGATAAACTGGAAGCCCTAGACCACGAAGAGTTTCACGTTCTCCTGCTCAACAATCGCCTGACCATCATCGGCGAACAGTGCATCAGCCAAGGCGGCCTCACCTCCACCGCCGTGGACATCCGCCTCCTCATGCGCGCCGCCATCGTGGGCAAAGCCACCGCCATCGCCCTCTGCCACAACCACCCCTCGGGCCAAACGCAGCCCAGCCGCGAGGACATCGAACTCACGGCCAGGGCCAAAGAAGCCGCCAAAATACTCAGCCTCACCCTCGTGGACCATATCATCGTGGCCCGCGACAGGTTCTACAGCTTCGCCGACGAGGGAAAATTGTAAGGGCCACGCTCCCCAAAAATGGCAAACAAGCATTCACAAACCTCCAATTCCTCTCCCCTCCTCGCTCCTCCTCTCCAATTCCTCTCCCCTCCTCTTTCCTCCTCTCCAATCCTCTTTCCTCCTCTCCCATCCTCTCCCATCCTCTCCAAAAAAATGCGGCCAAAAAAATAAATATCTTTTAACATCCAGCCCCTCCACAGTAACTATTCAGCGATTATCGCCTTATGCCTATTGGTTTGGATCCACACCCT
>CAMBWV010000067.1 GCA_945871755.1 uncultured Bacteroidales bacterium | reverse complement strand
TCCTCCGCCACATGGCCGTTATCCCCCTCGGTGGCGCCAATATCAACCGCGACATCTCCTCCCTGCAAATCGAGGATGCCGAGGCCGAGCGTCTCAAACTGACCTACGGCACTGCCTATAGCAATCCCAGCGACGAGGAACAGCCTGCCATCAAACTGGAAGACGGACGCATCATCAGCCATGACGAACTCTGCGGCCTCATCGAATCGCGCATGGAGGAAATCATTCGCAACGTGGAAAACCAAATCCAGTTGAGCAAATATAACAGTTCGCAACTCATCGCAGGTATCTTCGTGACGGGAGGCGCTGCCAAGATGCCCAACATTGAAAAGGCTTTCAACGAATACACCAACTTCTCTAAACTGCGCACCATCGGCAAGACGCGCCTCCAGGCCCGCACGAATATCGCCGACTTCAATGCTGACGGTTCCTACAACGCCGTGCTCTCCATCATTGACGAGGCAGAAATCAACTGCTGCGGCGGCGAAATAGGCGACAACCAGAACGACCTCTTCCTCGAACAGGAGCGCCAGCGCCAGGCAGAAGAAGCCGCACGCAAGGCTGAGGAAGAAAAGGCCGCAGCCGAGGCAGCCGAGCAGAAGCGTCGCCAGGAAGAAGAACAGCGTCGCCAAGAAGAAGAAAAGGAACGCAAGCGCGCAAAACGCAACCGATTCTTCAGATCCATGAAGGAGTTCCTCAACAACCTAGTTAACGAAGAGGACGAAAACAAGGTGATACAGCAATCTGATAAGAAGGACGAAAACGAAGACAACAAATGACAGGCAATAAAGAACTACTCATAGACATGGACGTGCCTAGCACGCAACCTTCCATCATTAAGGTCATCGGCGTGGGCGGTGGCGGCGGTAACGCTGTGAACCACATGTATCGCGAAGGCATTCACGAAGTCAACTTCGTGCTTTGCAACACCGACTCGAAAGCCCTGATGGATTCCCCCGTTCCCGTATGCCTCCAACTGGGCAAAGAAGGCCTTGGCGCGGGCAATAGGCCCGAACGCGCCCGCGAAGCCGCCGAAGAAAGTGTGGAAGACATCCGCAAAATGCTCAACGACGGTACGAAGATGGTCTTTATTACCGCTGGTATGGGCGGCGGAACAGGTACGGGCGCTGCACCGATCATTGCACGCGAAGCAAAGGATATGGGCATCCTGACCGTCGGCATCGTCACCATCCCCTTCCTCTTTGAAGGCAATCGTAAGATAGACCAGGCCCTCGACGGCGTGGAGGAAATTTCCAAGCACGTAGATGCCCTCCTCGTTATCAACAACGAACGTCTGCGCGAAATCTATCCCGACCTCAACGTGCTTTCTGCTTTCGAGAAAGCCGACAATACCCTCTCCATCGCCGCACGAAGCATCGCTGAAATCATCACGATGCACGGCATCATCAACCTGGACTTCCGCGACGTATGTACAGTTCTCAAGGACGGCGGCGTGGCCATCATGAGTACAGGTTATGGCGAAGGCGAGAATCGTGTGACTAAGGCTCTCGAAGACGCACTCCACTCTCCGCTGCTCAACAACAACGACATCTACAACTCCAAGAAGGTGCTGCTTTCAATCTCTTTCTGCGCCGAACACGAAGGCGATATGCTCATGATGGAAGAGATGAACGAAGTACACGAGTTTATGTCGCGCTTCCACGAGGATGTGGAAACGAAATGGGGACTCAGCACCCTGCCCGAGCTGGAGAAGAAGGTCAAGATTACCATCCTCGCCACGGGATTCGGCATCAACAATGTGCCGGGTATGAAGGAGAAACTCGACGAAGAGGAGGCGCTCAACCGCAAACGCGCAAACGAGCGTCAGGAAGAAAACGACGAGCGCCGCGAGAATTTCTACGGCCCTGCCAATTCCAAGAGCGGACAAAAGAGACGCCCGAAAGTCTATCTATTTGGTCTCAACGATCTCGACAACGAGGAAGTTATCTCTATGGTGGAACTCACGCCGACCTATAAGCGCAGCAAGGAAATCCTAGGCGACATCAAGAATAAAGCCAAAGGCAGCCAGGCGATCACCATTGACACCGAGCCCAACGGCAATGGCGCTGTCATTACCTTCGGCTAAGCCGTCATCTCCCTTTGGCAAAGCCGCCATCTCCCTTTGACTAAGCCGTCATCCCCCTTTGGCAAAGCCATCATCTCCTTCGGCAAATGAGCAAGGAAGGTCCGAGGCAAAGGCCAGGCATTGAAGAAGGCATGCCCCTCCTCTAAAATCCTCTGCAAATCCTCTTCAATCCTCCAAAATCCTCTAAAATCCTCTCCCCGCCTTTCCAAGCAACAACCAACCTATTTATATACCTTTATTATTTATTACCTTATGAGAAACAAGATTCTAATGTTGCTCGCCTTCTTTGGCATCTTTTGCCAGGGATGGGCGCAGCAGGTGACAGACCTGAGTCAGCTTAGCAATGACAAGGTCTATACCCTTACGAGTGCACGTGCGTTCTTGTTGTACAGCGAAAACGTCCCCAACCAAATCTGTGGTAGCACAGGTACGTCTGTGGGAAACGTTACGCAGGACAACACGAACCCCAACCAGCAATTCCGCATCGAAAAGAATGGAGAGAACTACTATCTCTACAGCGTCGGTGCTGAGAAGTACGTCAACAGCGACGGTACCTATGGCAGCGAACCTAACGCCGTGTTCCGCATGGAGAAGGTTAGCGATGCCAACTATCCTTGGAAACTGACGCTCGGTCCCAATGGTATGAACTCGCAAGAATCTGGCCAGATGGCTGCTGGTATTGTGGTCAACAATTGGACTACGACAGACGCGGGTAACAAGTACAAGATTGAAGAGGCTACCCCCATCGCTGCTGCTTACAACGTAGTCGTGCTGGGTACAGAAGAAGCCAGCGCAGGCGTTGCCTATAGCGGCCAGAATTATGGCAATGGCACCAGCATTGAGACTGAGTTGAAACTGACCAGCGCAGACCTCACGGCTACCACCGTGGTTGGCAAGATTGCTGTCGTTACCATCAGCAACAAGACCATTTACGTGAGCTACCTCGATGCTGATACGAAGTTCTACACCATGCAGAACGGTAAGGGCGGCTACATCTCCATTAATCCCGAATACGTTGAGGGCGGCAACCTTCACCTCCGCAACACCCTCAAGCCCCGCGACAACAAGGGCCTCTGGTGGTTTGAGAGTGCAGGTAACGGCACCTATCGCATCTACAACTACAGCACGGGTCTGAGCAAGGTGCTCGGCATGAAGGGTAGCGAGGCTAGCGCTCGCGCTACCATGGTTAGCCCCGACGATACTTCCTATGGTACGGTCTATACCGGTACTTTCAACCTCGGTGGCGGCACGGCTAATCCTTCTTATATCAAGGTGAACGGTTCGAACAACTGGATGAACAACCGCGAAAACTGGCTCGCCTTCTGGGGCACAGCCTCTGTGACGGGTGACCAAGGCTCGAAGATTTTCATCACCGAAGTCAACCTCGCCGACTATCCCGATGTGTTCTACAGCGAATTTGGCAAGGTCAACAAGGGCACACGCCCCGACTGGGTCAGCAAATGGACACTCTGGTACGACGTGCCTGCCTCTAAGACGGGCGTAAGCGACACTTGGATGGAGTATGCACTGCCCGTAGGTAACGGACAACTCGGCGCTACCTTCCAGGGTGCTGTCAAGATGGACAACATCCAATTCAACGAGAAGACCCTCTGGGCTGGTAAGAATACTAACAGCAACCAGGGCTATTTCCAGAACTTCGGTTCTATTGAAGTGACCGACATGAGCGGCGTATTCTCCGAAGGAAACGACGAATCCAAGCCCGTGCAGGACTACGCTCGCTACCTCGACATCATGAGCGGTGTGGGTGGCGTTGAGTACAAGAGCAGTGACATGCTGACGCAATATTCGCGTCGCTACTTCGCTTCGGCCACCGACAAGGTGCTCGTGGCTCACTACGAAGCCAAGGGTAACGACAAACTGAAACTCCTCGTAAGTTTCCAGCCCGACGGCCAGATTGGCGCAGGCGAAGTGACTTACACAGAAACGGGCGCAAGCTTCAGCGGTGGTATGGCTATCGTCAGCTACAACGCTGCCTTCGAAATCGTGACCGACGGTCAGAAGCGCAAGGCAGAGACGGGTATTGAGGTATCCAATGCTACTTATATGTACATCGTCATGGCAGCCGCCACGGACTACGATGCCACCAAGGCTACTTGCAAATCGGGCGAAACCACCGCTCAGTTGGCCGAAAAGGTACAGGGCCGCATCAGCGCAGCCCTTACTAAGGGCTACGAGGCTCTTCTCGCCGACCACATGGCTAAGCACGAGGAACTCATGGGCCGCGTTGACCTCAACCTCGGCGGTGAAAGCACCATGACCACCGAAAACCTCATCAAGTTCTACAACGCACAGGCGCAGAACAAGACGAGCGTGGACGGCCTCTTCCTCGAAGCCCTCTACTTCCAGTATGGCCGCTACTTCACCATCGGTGCCAACCTCGACACCTCCATTCACGCGCCCAGCAACCTCCAAGGTATCTGGAACGACCGCAGCAACACCACCTTCTGGCACTGCGACGTGCACGCCGACATCAACGTGCAGATGAACTACTGGCCCGCTGACCCCACCAACCTCAGCGAAATGCACCTGCCCTTCCTCAACCATATCCTCGACCTCGGTGCACCGGGCAGCAACTCGCCCTGGTATCAGCTCGCCGCTAAGGTGAAGTCGGGCGCTCAGGGATGGATGGTAGCCGTTGAGAACAACATCTTCGGCGGTACCAGCACCTGGGAGAACAACCGCATCAAGACCTGTGGCTCTTGGTACTGCACCCACCTGTGGCGCTACTACAAGTACACCCTCGACAAGGAATTCCTCAAGAAGGCCCTCCCCGTGATGTACCAGTGCGCCCTCTTCACCAAGTCCATCGCTACGAAGGACAGCCGCGGTAAGTATGAAATCAAGAACGAATGGTCGCCCGAGCACGGTAACACTGACGTGACCGCCTTCGCTCAGCAGACCAGCTACGAAGTGCTCGACGAAATCTTCCAGGCTCACGCAATCCTTGGCGACGAATCGCCCCTCACCAACGAACAAATCGAAGCCATCCGCGACCTCTACGAAAACTTCGACAAGGGTCTTTGGACCGAAAACTCTGCTGGTAAGGTCATGATTTCTGAGTGGAAGAACTACCCCCTCAGCGACCAGGGCCACCGCCACCTCTCTCACCTCATGTGCCTCTATCCCTTCAGCCAGGTTAGCGCTTACGCTACCGACGATGCAGGCAAGAACCTCTGGCAGGCTGCCTACAACGGACAGATTGCCCGCAACGGCGACGTGACGGGATGGTCCATGGGTTGGCAGACCAACACCTACGCTCGTTGCCTCGATGGTGACAATGCACGCCGCAACCTCACCCTCGCTCTCCGCCACTCTGGCTCCTACGTGATTGAAATGGGTAACTATGGCGGTTGCTACTACAACCTCTTCGACGCTCACTCTCCCTTCCAGATTGACGGTAACTATGGTTGCACCAGCGGTGTTGCCGAAATGCTCCTCCACAGCTTCGACGACGTCGTAACCCTCCTCCCCGCACTTCCCTCCGCTTGGGCTGAAGGTTCTGTGAAGGGTCTCAAGGCACAGGGCAACTTCATCGTGGACGAGACTTGGACGGGCAACAAACTCCAGCGTGCCACTATCACCAGCAAGGCTGGCGCTCCCCTCCGCGTGCGTAGCCTCAATGGCGCCAAGGCACTCAACGAGGCCAAGTTCTGGGTGAACGGTCAAGAAGTAACGCCTGACTTCGATGAGCAGGGTGTAGCCACCATCGAATGCGCTCAGGACAACGTAGTAGAAATCGACTTCACCGAAAACCCTTCCACAGGCATCGCCGCAGCCGCCACACAAGACGGTAAGGTTGCTCCCATCTACGACCTCTCTGGCCGTCGCCTCAGCGCAACCCCCGCAGGCCGCCCCTACATCCAGGGTGGTGTGAAGAAGATTGGCAAGTAATCTCAAACCCCTAGGTCGGCAAGGCCAGGACTCCGCTAGACTCAGCCTTGATACCGTAAGGCTCAGCCCCGATTCCGTAAGGCTCAGTCAGCCCCAGCCAACCGACCAGCAAATCCAATAACCAAGAAAGGTGGACCTACCCAAAGGCCCACCTTTCTTTTTTCATCGGTCGCTGCGCGACCTGGTTTCGTAACCATCCGAAAGCAGCCGGCTAGCAAGTAACAAAAAAATCTCACGAGGTTA
>CAMBWV010000066.1 GCA_945871755.1 uncultured Bacteroidales bacterium | reverse complement strand
TCAGTGCCTCCATGCCCTTCCGCCCCTTCATGGAAGCCTCGCGCAAGGCCAGCAAAGTGGACGACATTCACAATGGAACGGACCTCGAAACGCCCTTCACGGGCAAGGGAGTCATCGTGGGCGTCATCGACCAGGGATTCCAGTTCAAGCACCGCGCTTTCCTCAACGAGGACGGCGAATCGCGCGCCCTGGCCATCTGGAAGCACAAGAGTGCCTACACTAGACCGACCACCGTCATCCCCGATACGGGCGACGAGTTCCAAGGTAGCCACGCCACCCACGTGACCAACATTGCCTGTGGCTCGAAGGTGGGCAGCAACAAACTCTATGGGATGGCCCCCGAGGCCGACATCGTGATGATTTCCTCCACCTTCGACAACGCTCGCGTGATGGAGGAGGCCAAGTACATCAGCGAACTGGCCGCTGAGGAAGGCAAGCCCTATGTCATCAATATGAGTTTCGGTGGCCAGCAGGGTCCCCACGATGGTACGACAAAGTACGACCAGACGATGAAAAAGTATGGCAAGGCTGGCGGCATCCTCGTGGCTGCAATGGGCAACGATGGTACGGACAACCTGCACACCACCTGCACCTTTGAAGAGGATGAAGAATCGGTCAACATCTACGTGAAGGATGTCGGTCAGAGCACTATTATCGTTGATCTCTGGGGACAGGCTACCGATGGCAAGCAGCACTTGCAGGTGCGCCCCTTCGTGTACAACATTTCAACCAAGAAGCGCGACTTCAAGAACGACACCTTCTGGAAAACCTGCGGCACCATCACCGCCAACATTGACCCCAATAATAAGAAGGAGAACTACTACTTCGCCGTGCAGGTGGCAGCCATGCGTGGTTCTAGCACCAACCTCATCTTCGGTGTTGAGGTCACGGGCAATACGGACGACACCTTCCACGGCTGGATTGTCCTGCCCAAGTACGGCGCGTTCTATAAGCCCATCGGTGCTCCCGATGCCGTATCAGGCGATAGCGAATACTGTGTGGGCGAAGGCGGTGCCTCCATCCCCAACGCCATTGCCGTGGGCTCGTACAACGCTGTGGGTACTACCTTCAAGAATTATTTCGGCCAGTCCTTCAGTTATCCCTCTACGTCAGTGGGCAGCAAAGGCCAGATTTCGCCCTTCAGCAGCAAGGGCCCGTACCTCGGCGAAGGCTACAAGCCGCTCGTTGTAGCACCTGGCTCGTGCGTCAACTCGGCTTTCAACAGCAAGTCCTCCGACTGGGACGGCTCTAGCAACAATACCGAGATTATGGACATCGTCACCGTGGGCTCGAACAAGTATTATTACGGTTTGGCCTCGGGCACCTCAATGGCCTCGCCTGCCATGGCAGGTATTGTCGCCCTGTGGCTGCAAGCCAATCCGCAACTCACTCCCGAGAATGTGGAAGAGATTATCCGCAAGACAGCCGTTCGCGACAACTACACGGGCAGTGACGAATGGAACGCTCGTCGCGGCTATGGCAAGGTGGACGCCTACGCTGGCCTTCAGGAAGCCCTGCGCATGGCCGCCGATGGCATTCACGGCGTATATGGCAGCGAAGAACCCGTGACGCTTCTGAAGGGCAGCGATGCCTGGCGCATCCTCTTCAACAGCCACGAGGACTACGCACGCATCAACGTCTATTCCTCCACTGGCCAACTCGTTCGCTCGCAGTCCATCGAAGCACCGCGCCAAGGCCTAGAGGTCATCACAGACTTCGCAGGCCAACAGCCTGGTGTCTATCTCATCAACATTACTACGCCCAAGGCAACCCTGACGCGCAAGGTCATGGTTCAATAATGCATCCGCAAAATGCAGCGAGGGAATATGCCGATTCTGGCATACTCCCTCGTTGCCGTTTCTATTGGTTTGTTGTTTGGGAGAAGCGCTCGCCCTTGTTCGCCCCCGCAACCCCAAAATCCCCTTCCTCGCTCTCATGATTGACCCGCTCGCCCTCATCCACCGCTATTACCCCGAGGACAACGCACTGCGCCAACTCCTGCTCCACCACAGCCAGCAGGTGGCCCGCCATGCCCAGCGCGTGGCCGCGGCACATCCCGAACTTTCCCTCGATGCCGACTTCCTCTACCGCGGCGCAATGCTCCACGACATTGGTATCTTCCTGACCGATGCGCCTGGCATCCACTGCCACGGCACAGCGCCCTACATCATCCACGGACGGCTAGGTGCTGAATTGCTTCGCCAGGAAGACGACCCTGAAGCCGAAGCCTTGGCCCGCGTTTGCGAGCGACACACAGGCACAGGCCTAACCGCCCAAACCATCATCGAGCGACAAATTCCGCTCCCGCCAGCCGACTATCGGCCCGAAACCCTAGAGGAGCAGGTCATCTGCTACGCCGACAAGTTCTACTCGAAGTCGCACCCCGAGCGCGAGCGAAACTACGAGCAAACCCTCCAAAGCCTGGCCCGTTTCGGCCAGGAGGGCGTCAGGATTTTCCAACGCTGGCACGTACTCTTTGGATAGTTGTCCGCTTGAAATCCGCACAATATTTTCCTTCACATAATAATTCTATCTCAATCCTCAGCGGACAATCCTCAGAAGGGAAAGAGCAGGGGCAGGGCGATAAGCATGACCAGGCCCATGATGAGTTGGAGGGGGAGGCCCACTTTGACGTAGTCCATAAAGGTGTAGCGGCCGGCTTTCATCACTAGCGCGTTGGGCGGCGTGGAGAAGGGAGAGGCAAAGCACATACTGGCGGCTACGGCTACGGCGAAGAGCAAGGGGATGGGACTGATGCCTGCGGACAGGGCCGAGGCGAGGGCGATGGGCGACATCAGCACGGCCGTGGCCGTATTGGAGATGAAGAGCGTGAGGAGCGAGGTGGTGAAGTAAATGCCTGCCAACAGGGCCACGGGGCCGAAGCCGCCGAGATGACCCACCAGCATTTCCGAAACGAGGGCGGACACACCCGTTTTCTCCAAGGCCGTGGACATGGGCATCATCGCCGCAATCAGCACGATGCTCTCCCAGTTGATGGTCTTGTAGGCCGCCTCCACACTGCGGAAACAGCCCGTCAGAATCATCAGCACACTGGCTATCATCACCGCCGTGACGGGGGCCACGGGGATAAAGTCGAACACCATCAGCACAACCATCAGCAGCATGATGGCGGCAGCCACTGGGGCCTTGTAGTCGAGCACCACGCGCGCGGCTTCCTGCAAGGGCTGACCAAGGACCACCCAATAGGTCTCGTCGTTGGAGAGCCGCCCAATGTTGCCCCACGTGCCCTGCACGAGCAAGACGTCGCCCGCCTGCAATTTCAGGTCGGCCAGGTGCTGGCGGATGTACTCCTTGCCCCGCCGAACGGCCAGCACATTGATGCTGAACTTCGAGCGAAATCCCGATTCGGACAGGCGCGTGCCGACAAACCGCGACTGAGGCAGCAACACGATTTCAGCCAGTCCGATGTCGTAGAAATCGAGTGCCTGAGGAGCTTCGGCCAACGGGATTTCGTAGGCAGCAGCAAATGCCCGCAGGCTCTCCGGCTCGCCCGACACATACAGCATGTCGCCAGCCTTGATGCGCACATCGGCCGGGGCCATCGCCTGCGTGATGTCGTGAACGAGGGGCCGCTTCTTGCCCGTCTCCTTGCGCACCTCAATGATGCTGAGCCCGAAACGGCGATACAGGTCGAGCTGGCCGATGGTCTGACCGACAAGGGGCGAGCGCGGGTGTATCTCGAAGCGGCACACGTTGTCGGCTATCTGATATTCCTCCACGAGGGTACGCAAGGATTTGATGCCCCGTTCCCTCCCCTCTTTCTGCCGCTTCTGGCGACCGAGCAACCAGCGCGTCAGCGGGAGCAGCACGACGATGCCCGTGAGGATGCAGACGATGCCGACGGGCAGGAAGGAGAAGAAGGAGAGTTTCGCGTAGCCCGCCTCCATCAGCACCTCATCAATGACAAGGTTGGGCGGCGTGCCGATGAGAGTCAGCATACCACCCATCGAACTGGCAAAGGCCAACGGCATGAGCAGCCGCGACACATCGCGCCCAGATTGTGCGGCCATCGAAACAACGATGGGAAGCATCAGGGCCACGGTGCCCGTATTGCTCACGAAAGCGCCGATGACGGCCGTAACGAGCATGACCAGCACGAACATCCGTGTCTCGGACTGTCCGGCCAGCCCCATCAGCCGTGCGCCCACCATTTTGGCCAGTCCCGTCTGAAACACACCGCCGCCCACGATGAACAGGCCAGCCATCATCATAATAATAGGATTGGAGAAACCTGCCAAGGCTTCCGCTGGCGTGAGCACACCGCCGAGCAGCAAAACGATTACGGCGCACAGGGCGACAATGTCGGAGCGCCACCTGCCCCAAGCGAAGGCCACGGCAGTCAGGAGGAGAACAATGAGTGTGAGTGTCATAGGCAGAGAGAGCGTTAGGAGTTATCGAGGAAGGAATATTTGAGAAGTCTGTCGCGTTCTAGCAGTCCATAAGGTTTATGACAGGGGAAGCGATTGCCAAAGAAAACAAGCGTGCAAGGCCCGAACAAACTCTCGCAAGCGAAGATAGAATTTTCAGCGTACGCCCGCAAACGATTTTTCCTAAAAGATGTAATGACAGCCCTCATCGGATTATTGCTCTGTTCTACTGTAACTTTCTCCGCGGCCAACAGCGGACAAAATTCCCTAGAAATCCATTTTTCAACCCGTTCTCATTGCTAAGTAATGTACCGCACGTTGCTCGCAACGTGTGAGTAAGGTGTTTGTTCTCATTGAAAAGTAGCGAAAGTAAACTGTTCGTTCCCTTTAAAAAGACATAAAATTCAAACTAGAAGCGAAGCGCGCGAGTATCCTTTGGGAATACAGCAGTACTCTCAAAGGATACTGGCGTGCTCTTTGCGAGGCAATGTACCGCACGTTGCTCGCAGGCGTGTGGCCTTACTCACACGTTACTTGGGAATGAGAACGAACTCCTTACCCATGTCACAATCTTTGGGCAAGCCACATGCGGTACTTTCACGTTGCTCCTAGCAAGTACGCATTGGCTGTGCGTCAGTTTGGCAGTGGAATGGAGAAGGGAAGCAAGGAGGGTCGGCAATAATGGCATGATAAACAAATAGTTGTGAAATATTTACGCCTTTTTGGCACTGGGTAAGTTCCTTGCAGGATGCTAGGCAAACGCGAAAACATTAAAACATAAGATACCATGACACAAGACAAGTTTACCATCAAAGCCCAAGAGGCTATTCAGCATGCCGTGACCCTCGCCTCGCAGCGGGGCGGACAGGCCGTTGGCGCCCTCCATCTGCTCGCTGGTGTATTGCATGTGGGCGAGAATGTGACGCAGTTTCTCCTCGGCAAGACGGGCGTGAACGAGGCGCGCCTCCAGCAGGTGCTGCAAAGCGCCCTCGAAGGACTGCCCCGCGTGACGGGAGGCGGCGAGCCCTATTTGGATCACGATGCGCAGCAAATCATGATGCGGGCGCAGGAACTGGCGAAGGCTGCCGGCGATAGTTATGTGGGACTGGAAGCCTTGCTCCAAGCCCTGCTGACGGAGAAGAGTACGGCGCGCCAACTGCTGACAGACGCTGGCATGAAGGCCGATGCCCTGCAAGCAGCCATCAAGGAATTACGCGGTGGCCACCGCGTGGATTCGCCCTCGAGCGAAGACACCTATCAGGCCCTGCAAAAGTATGCGCGCGACCTCATCAGCGAAGCCCGCGAAGGACGCCTTGACCCCGTCATCGGACGCGACGAGGAGATTCGCCGCGTGCTGCAAATCCTGTCGCGACGCACGAAGAACAACCCCATCCTCATCGGTGAGCCTGGTACGGGTAAGACGGCCATCGTTGAGGGCCTGGCACAGCGTATCGTGCGCGGCGACGTGCCCGTGGGCTTGCAAGGTCGCCGTCTGTATTCGCTCGACATGGGTGCCCTCGTGGCAGGCGCGAAATACAAGGGCGAATTTGAAGAACGACTCAAGAGCGTGGTCAATGAGGTGACGCAGTCCGACGGCAATATCATCCTCTTCATCGACGAGATTCACACCCTGGTCGGCGCGGGCCGCAGCGATGGAGCGATGGATGCCGCCAATATCTTGAAACCAGCCCTGGCGCGTGGCGAACTGCGCAGCATCGGTGCCACAACGCTGGAGGAATACCAAAAGTATTTTGAAAAGGACAAGGCCCTGGAGCGCCGTTTCCAGACAGTGCTCGTGGACGAGCCGGCTCCCGAAGATGCCATCAGCATCCTGCGCGGACTGAAAGAGCGCTACGAGAATC
>CAMBWV010000065.1 GCA_945871755.1 uncultured Bacteroidales bacterium | reverse complement strand
CGATACTTAGTGAAAGTAACTGTTCTGCTCGTCCGTGGACATATCAGATTCATCCAGTACGGGCGGCGCATATTCCTCGGGATTATCGGGCTGGATGACATAGGCGGTGTCAACGCCTTGGGCACGTAGGAGACTATCGCGCAAGAGGCTATCGAGCAGGAGGGAATCGATGGTGTCGGGCTCGGCCACGGGGGGCGCGCTGTAGGTGGAGGGGTCAATATATTCGGCCAACGGCGGGAAGCGGCGGATATAGCGGGGCGCCAGTCGCGAATTGCTGAGCACCTTGCGCATGAAGATACCGAAAATCGGCAGGGCCGCGCGAGCCCCTTGCCCCATACCGCCACTGCGGAAGTGGATGGGACGATATTCGCCGCCTACCCAGACACCGCCGACGAGGTTGGGCGTGACACCAATAAACCAAGCGTCGGAGTTATTATTGGTCGTGCCCGTCTTGCCGCCAATATCCATGCGATCGGCGAAGCGACCCATATAGTCATCGCGGAGCAAGGACGACGAGGTGCCGCCTTCGAAGACGCCTGCACGGAGCATCTGCTGCATATAGAAAGCGGAGCGCGGGCGCAAAACGCTATTTGCGGGCGGGTCGGCCTGATAGATGACATGGCCCTTGCGGTCGATAATGCGCGTGACGAGTACAGGCGGCACGTGCTTACCGCCGTTGGCCACGGTGGCGTAGGCGTTGACCATCTCCATGAGGTTGACATCGCTCGAGCCGAGAGGCAGCGAAGGCACATCGCTCAGTTTGGAGTCAATGCCCATCTGGTGCGCCAAATCAATGACATTGCTGACGCCCACCTCCTGACCAAGGCGCACGGCCACGGTATTCACGCTCTTGGCAAAAGCACGGCGGAGGGTCATATAGGCATTCGTGGTCGTTCCGTTGGCGTTGCGCGGTGTCCAGGTGCGCACCTCTTCCGTCTGATTATCCACAATCTGCATCTGGATGGGCGCATCGAGCAGAGAATCGTTGGGCACGAAACCCTGCTGCATAGCTGTGGCATACACGAAGAGTTTGAACGTGGAGCCGGGTTGGCGCTGGGCCCTCACCTTGTCGTACTTCCACGTCTTGTAGTTGACATCGCCCACATAGGCACGGACGTAGCCGTTGGAGGGTTCCATGGCCACGAAGCCCGTGTGGAGGAATTTGACCATATAGCGGATGGAATCCATCGAAGACATGGTGGCGGTGTGTCCGCCGTTGTAGTCGAAGAGACGCACCTCGTGGGGGCGGTTCATTTCCTCCCACACCTTGTCGGGCTGGTTGGGATAGCGGGCCTGGAGAATCTTGAAGGTTTCGCAATTCTTGGCAATGTTCTCAATGAAGTTGGGAATCACGTTGCCGTTCTCGTCGCGCCAAGGTTCGCGCTGGCCTGCCACGTGGTTGTTGAAGGCCCGCTGGAGCGAGCGCATGTGCTCCGTGACAGCCTGCTCGGCATAGCGCTGCATCTGCTTGTCGAGCGTGGTGTAAATCTTCAGACCATCAGAGTAGGGGTCCACGTCGGGGCAATTTTCTTCAATATATCGCGCCACGGCCTCGCGGAAGTAGAGGGCATCTCCCTGCTCCTTGGACTCGGCGGTGAAGTGGAGTTCGATGGGCAAGGCTTGGAGGGAGTCGCACTCCTCGCGGGTGAGGTGGCCATGCTCGTACATCTTCTCCAGCACCACGTTGCGACGCTGGAGCGAGGCTTCGGGATTCATGCGCGGGTTGTACGTGCTGGTGGCCTTGAGGAGTCCGACGAGCACGGCGGCCTCTTCCACCTTCAGGTCGCGCGGTTCCTTATTGAAATAGGTACGCGCGGCGGTCTTGATGCCGTAGGCATTGCTGCCGAAATCAACGGTGTTGGCGTACATCGTCAGAATTTCGTCCTTGTCGTTGAGCAGTTCGAGTTCGACGGCAATCAGCATCTCCTTGCTCTTCTTGATGACGATGCTCACACCAGGGATGTAGCCCAGCAAACCCGTGGAATACTGCGTGCGGATGCGGAACATATTCTTCACCAACTGCTGCGTGATGGTGGAGGCACCGCGCGGGCGTCCCATGACGGCATCCTTGCCCGCCGCGGCCAGTCCTTGGAAATCGATGCCGTGGTGGCGGTAGAAGCGTTCGTCTTCGGTATCTACGAGGGCCTTGAAGAAGACGGGCGCAATGCTGTCCATAGGCACAGAGGTGCGGTTCTCGTCGTAGAGTTTGCCCATCAGCGAACCGTCGGAGTAGTAGAGTTCGCTGGCTTCGGGATTGCGCGGATTCATAATCTCGAAGGGCGAGGGCGATTTACCAAAGAGCCAGAAGAGATTGAGCGTCAGGGCGACGGCATAGAGGAAGGTAAAACCAATGACCGAAGCGAAGATGACCCACAGGCGAAACCACCACGAACGGCCGCGATACAGATTGAAATACCAACGCCAGAAGGAGCGCCATCCCCGCCACATAGCGGCAAGGATGCGGACCCAGCGACGCCGCCGAGGTTGCGCAGAAGAATTTTGTTTGGGTTGGACGGACTTTTTCATGGGATATATTGAATAAGAAATAAGGAATGGGAAAACAAAGACTTTCCCTTCCCACCTTTAAATATATTATCGAGCAGCAGCCAAAGGAGACCATCGAGCCAGCGCACAAAGGCTATCGAGCTAGCAGCCAAAGGCTGCGTTGAAACTAGGGGACGAAGTCCCCGACTGAAACTAGGGAGCGAAGCGACCGCTGAAACTAGGAAGCCGAAAGGCGACCGCTGAAACTAGGGAGCGAAGCGACCAAAGGCCCGCCCTCAGCGGGCCGTAATATGAAAGCAACTCTGGTAAACCTCGTACTTGACATAGCAGGTGCCCTTCTGCCGATGGTCGCAAATGACTTCGGCCAGCAGGGCCTTGAGTTCGCCGGGCCACACATCTTTGGTGAGCGTATCGGCTGGATCAATGACGCGCACGAATCGGTTGTAGCAAATGTCAAACGTGGTGCCGTACTGGTGGCAACTCTGCTCGGAGGCATTGCCATTCACGCGCCGCAGACGCGCCACATCGGCCTGCGTGCGCAACAGCGAGGTGACCACGGGGCGATACAAGGGCATGCCGCGCGATATCAGCGAATCGGCAAAGCCGTGGCAAATCTCTTCTAGCAAGCGCGCTGCCCGCGGCACGAGATAGGGCGTGCTGTACGTCAGTTTGTCAATGTGGTAGTACGGACACTCGCCCACATAGACCAGACGATTGCGCAGGCGACTGGCGGCTTCGCGGTCGGCCACTGCGGGAATGCCCAAGCGCTGGGCCGTGGCCAACTGCACATCGTTGAGATCGGGGAAGGAGTCTCGGAATATCTGCTCTGTGCGGAAGCGCGTGACGAAACGCCCCGACGGTCGCTCGCGCACTGTGATAGGCGCATGGGGCTGGGACAGGACGCTGTCCACCCAAAGGGCGTGCTGTTGGATGGAGTCGAGCGGTTGCGGAGTGACTTCCATACTGTCCTGCGAATGCTGTTCGCACGAGCACGAACAGCCATGAAAGCAGCGCGACACACCAAAAATAATGAGCGTCAAACACAACAGAAAAAACGCGGTCAAATGCCAGCGATACTTAAGGCGCGGGAAACGCTTGATGAAGGCTATTAGAGATTTCAAAACAGGAGTAAGAATTTTGGAATAATGGATAAGGGCAGTGAGAGACTGCACCTCCTAGGCTATCGAGCCAGCAGCCTAAGGCTGCGTTGAAACTAGGGGACGAAGTCCCCGACTGAAACCAGGGAGCGAAGCGACCGATGAAACAAAGGGAGCCAAAGGCGACCATCGAGCCAGAGCACAAAGACTATCGAGCCAGCAGCCAAAGGCTGCGTTGAAACTAGGGGACGCAGTCCCCGACTGAAACTAGGGAAGCCGAAGGCGACCGATGAAACTAAGGAAGCCGAAGACGACCGATGAAACTAGGGTCGCAAAGCGACCATCTACAATTTCGCTTGCAAAATTACAAAAATAATGTCGCGGCAGAGGCTACTTTCCTAGGGATTTGCTAATTTTGCGATGAATTTCTAGTCGGCTGGGGCTGACAGCCTGGCCTAGGACTTTTCCGCATATCCTTACGGCACGGAACTCCCCTGCCGCCCTCCCCTACTGATACCTAAAACTCCTAAATGATAGAAAGACACTTTACCCTCGAAGAAGCCGACCCGATTCTCTTTTTTGGCGTACAGAATGCCAACATCAAAATGCTGCGCGCCCTCTTCCCCAAACTCCGAATCATCGGACGCGACAACGTCATCAAGGTGATGGGCAGCGAGGAGGACATGGTGGCCTTCGAGGAAGCCTTTACCGAACTTGAGCACCGCTGTGCCAAATTCAACGCTCTGGCCGAGGAGGACATTCTCGATGTGATTCACCACCGCTCCTCGGGGCGCGAGGACAGCGGCCGCGACGTGATTGTCTATAGCACCTCGGGCCGACCCATCGCTCCGCGCACCGACAACCAGCGCCGCCTCGTCGAAGCCTGGCAGACCAACGACATGCTCTTTGCCGTAGGTCCTGCGGGTTCGGGCAAGACTTATACGGCCATCGCCCTGGCCGTGCGCGCCCTCAAGAACAAGGAGATCAAGAAAATCATCCTCTCGCGCCCGGCCGTCGAAGCGGGCGAGAAACTCGGCTTCCTCCCCGGCGACATGAAGGACAAGATTGACCCTTACCTCCAGCCGCTCTACGATGCCCTCGAGGAAATGATTCCGCCCGCCAAACTCCAAGAGTACATGCAGGCCAACGTGATTCAGATTGCCCCGCTGGCCTTCATGCGCGGCCGCACACTCAACGATGCGGTGGTTATCCTTGACGAAGCGCAAAACACCACCACGGCACAAATCAAGATGTTCCTCACACGCATGGGATGGAACACGAAGATGATTGTCACGGGCGACCGCACACAGATTGATTTGCCCCGCAGCACGCCCAGCGGCCTCATCGAAGCCATCCGCATCCTGCGCGGCATTCCGGGCATTGCCTTTATCGAAATGAACAAGGGCGACATCGTGCGCCACAAACTCGTCACACGCATTGTCGAAGCCTACGAGCACGAGGCCGAGCGCGCCCGACAAGCAGCGGCAAGCCCAGCACAATCCTCCCACAGTCCACAACCTAACAACATACAACAATGAGCGTTTTAACTAAAACCGAATTTCAGTTTCCCGGCCAGACGGGTGTGTATCATGGTAAAGTGCGCGATGTCTATAGCGTAGGCGAGCGCCTAGTAATGGTAGCGACCGACCGCATCTCGGCCTTCGACGTAGTCCTCCCCAAGGGCATCCCCTTCAAGGGCCAAATGCTCAACCAGATTGCCGCCAAGTTCCTTGACGCCACGACGGACATCTGTCCCAACTGGAAACTCTCCTCGCCCGACCCCATGGTGACGGTGGGCCTGCGCTGCGAGGGTTTCGCCGTTGAAATGATTGTGCGCGGCTACCTCTGCGGCTCGGCTTGGCGCGCCTACAAGAGCGGTGTACGCGAGATTTGCGGTGTCCGCCTCCCCGACGGCATGCGCGAGAACGAGAAGTTCCCCACGCCCATCATCACCCCGACCACCAAGGCGGAGATTGGCGAGCACGATGCCGACATCTCGAAGGAGGAAATCATCGCACAGGGCCTCGCCACACCCGAGGAATATGCCAAACTCGAGGAATACACCCTCGCCCTCTTTGCACGCGGCACGGAGATGGCAGCCAAGCGCGGCCTCATCCTCGTGGACACCAAATATGAATTTGGCAAGCACAACGGCGAAATCTACCTGATGGACGAAATCCACACGCCCGACTCCAGCCGCTACTTCTACAGCGAAGGCTATCAGGAACGCTTCGAAGCCGGACAGCCTCAGAAGCAACTCTCCAAGGAGTTCGTTCGCGAATGGCTGATGGACAATGGTTTCCAAGGCAAAGCGGGACAGCAAGTGCCCGAAATGACGGACGAAATCGTAGCAGGCATCTCCAACCGCTACATCGAACTCTACGAGCACATCACTGGCGAAACCTTCAACAAGGAAGCCGCCGAAAGCGAAGAGGCTCTCCGCGCCCGCATCCAAAAGAACGTCACGGACTACCTGACAAAGTAAACTGATGTAAGCAAGAGATTTCGCTCTCATCACAAACAAAATGTACCGCACGTTGTTCGCGCAACGTGCGGTACATTTTGTTTTCTATGCCCCTACCTTCTAAATCTTGTTGATTGGTAACTACTCAGGTGGTTGCAAGGCAATGTACCGCACCTTGCTTGAAGGCGTG
>CAMBWV010000064.1 GCA_945871755.1 uncultured Bacteroidales bacterium | reverse complement strand
CCCGCCACGTCTAGTTACGAGGTGCGCGTATGGCAGACGGACAAGAACGGCCAGAATCCCACCCTCGTTTCGAGTCGTAAGGCCGAAGAATTTGGTGCGAGTGCTTGGACCCGTGTGGCCCTAACGGATCCCGTGACCATTATCAAGGGACGTACCTATTATATAGGTGCACATCTGAAGAGCACCAGCAAGCAACTGGAACTCATGACGGACATCGGCCCCTACCAGAACGGCGGTTGCCTCCTCAAGTCGGGCGACACGTGGGAGGAAGCCCAAGATCCGCAAGGCCACTGGTACGTCAGCGCCGAACTCTCCTATCCCACGCCCAAGTCTGCAACGGCCATCACGGGCCTGGACGACGTGGTGACCGACCCCACGAGCCAGTTGCAATTCCCTGTCGGCTTCCGCATCTACCGCGACGGTCACGAGGTCGGCACCACGGGCAACCTCCTCTTCTTTGATACCAACGCTCCTGCGGGCGCACATGACTACGGTATCGCCGCCGTATTCCGCGGAGGCAGCGAAACGGTTCCCGTGGCCTTCCATTTCAATGGCAACACGACCGTTACGGGCATCGACGAAGCACCTGCCGCCCTCTCTGCCGCCCTCCTGCACCTCTCTGCCCGCCAGATTCAGTTGGCGAATGCTTGGGGCACAGCCGAAGTGTTCTCCCCCGCAGGCCAACTCGTGCATCAGTGCGAGGTAAATGGTCAGGCGCAGTTGCAGGTTTCCGCGCCAGGCGTATATCTCGTGCGCCTAGTGGCCGCGGATGGCGCTTTGCGCAACTGGAAAGTACTAGTGAAATAGAAGGAAGTCTCTCCTAATAAAAAGAAGGGGACGCAGCAAACCTTGTTTCAAAGGTCGCTGCGTCCCCTGTTTGTATGGCAGTCAAGGCTGCGATAGCCAGCTTAAAGCGTAAAACTACCGCCCACCATCACGCAAGTGCCCGCCTGGCGCACGTTGCCTAGGTCGAAGTAGCGCGTATTGGTGATGTTCGTCACATCGACATACACCTTCCACTGGCGCATCCGCCATTGCAGGCGGCCGTCAAGGATGGCGTGCACGCCGTAGGGCTGCAATTCCCCGGTGGCTGCTCCGTTTGCATAGACGAGGTAGGCACCAGCGCGGTCCTGCACGCGGAGATTCCACGTGGCCGAGATATCGCGCCAGATGCGGTGCTCCAGCGAGGCCGTGGCCTTGTGGCGCAGGTATTCCATGGCGTAGTTCGACTTGAAATACGCTTTGTCGTCGCGGCGGTGCTGATGGATATAGGCATAGCCCAGCGTGAGGCGGCGCAGCGGCTGGCGCGTGCCCCATTGGCGGTCGAGGTGGAGCGTAGAGGTGAGGCTGAGGCCCACGTTGTCCAGTTGGAAATTCGTGGCGTGAAACTTATCCTCGGCCGAGTACATCACCCAGTCAATCATGTTCGTGCCGCGGTTGTAATACACCTTCGCCTTTACATGGCCCAGGCGATGCAGCCAGTCCACCCCTAGATTCCAGGCCGAGCACTCCTCGGGCCGCAGTCCGACGTTGCCCTGCTGCGTGGGGCTCTTGTAATACAGGTCCGTGAACGTCGGTAGGCGCAAGGAGCGGTTCCACGAGGCGTAGAGGCGCAGGGCAGGGGCGAGGCGGTAACTCAGGTCCACGCCGGGATAGAAGCGGAAGCGGTTGTCGATGGCAGTATTGCGCTCTGCCAGAAAGCCTGCCGAGAGGGTGAAGGCGCGCAGGATGAAACTCTGTTCGGCGTAGAGGCTCACGTTGCTGCGCCCGTCGTAGTGGTTGTAGTGCCCAGAGGGGAGTGCGCGCGGGCGGCCCAGGTTGGAACTGATGATTTCCTCGCGCCGCCATTCACCGCCCACCGAGGTGCGGCCTATCCGCCAGTCGAGCCAGGCGTTGAGAGCAGTGGTGAGCACGTCCGTGCGATGGAAGTTCTCGCCCGTGGGCGTATTGCGGATGAGTTGGAAATGGTCCAGGTTGCGCATCCACGACACCTGCGGACTGAGGTGGAGCGTCACAGTGCGCTTGTGTGGTCCGCTGAAGCACAGGGGCACATCGGCCGTGACCGAAGCCAGGTGGCGCTGCGTGGCCTCCCACTGATTGGGATAGGCGGCCGAGTAGAACGTGTTGGCGCCAAAGTCATTGATGGTCGTACCCGCCTGCGCTGCAAGGGTGAAGGCGCGGTGGTCATAGGCCAGTTGGCCAAACCACTTCGTACCCCGGAAATCGCTGTTCGCCACTGCGCCGTCCGACCGCCGTCCGCTGCCGCTCACCGAAACGTGGAGGCCACCCTTGCGGCGGGCATCGTAGGCGTACATGGCCTCGCCCAGCACCGTGGCATAACTGCCCGCAGCCACTTCGGCCCGCACCGCGTGGGGCGATGCGTCCGCCGTGGTGCTGGCCGAAGCATCGGGGCGCGTGATGACGTTGATGGCACCGCTGAAGGCCTGGCTGCCAAACACACGCGAGGCAGCGCCTTCGAGAATCTCGACGCGCTGAATGTCGGAAAGGTTGACGGGAAAATCGGCCGCGTTGTGGCCCGTGTGGGGATTGCTGATGGGTACGCCGTTAATAAGAATAGCAATCTGGTCGTGCGTACCGCCGTTGATGCTAATGTCCGTTTGCATACCAAAGCCGCCGCGTTGTCGGACATCAATGCCGACGGCTAATTTCAACAAGTCGTTGATGGACGTGACACCCGCCGCTTCAAGGTCTTGTCGGCTGAGTGTCATCACTTGGCGGGCCACCAGATTGGCAGCCATCGGAGTGCGCGAGGCGAGAACGACCGCCTCGTCCATCTCCTGTTCGGGCGCACCGACCGAGTCGGCCGCATGGCTCTCTGCAAGCAGGGGCAAGGTCTTGGCCTGGAGGCAGGGCGCGGCGCAGGCGAGGGTGGCTGCACTCAGCACACCGACACGTACCTCGCGACCCAAGCAGGCAAAGAGCGCGTAGCCCTTGCGGCAGAAGTGGCGGAACGTGATGGGCGTCGAACTGCTTCTTGGAGTTTGTGATAACATAAAATAAATAATTTAGATGGTTGAAATTGTGAAGCCACTGCGGCTTCGCTGTCTCCATGCAGCCCAGGGCTGCTGGCTTTTCGTATGGGGGCCTATCATGAGTTTGTGATGGATGGGCTATGGCGTCCCTCCATCGCATCGCTGAGGGCTTCCTTTAAGTGCGCCTCGTAATATAACACACGCCAACCCCCGTCTGCTGCAAATCGCCGCAAATGAGCCGTTGAGGGGGTGTTGCGAAATGTTAACGCGATTTGGATTTCGGCGGAAAATGTATTATCTTTGTACTAGCGAAGAGGAGAGAGCCCTAAATAAGCGGGTTTTCTCCTCTTTTTTTGGCCAAAAAAATGGTATTTCTACCTCAGAGGTAGAAAATTTTACATTACTGAGAAATTTTTTTCTTGGAGTTTGCGGATTTTTTTCCCGTAATGTAGGTGCGCGCGGCAGGCATTCCGATGATTATTCCTGCCTGAAATAATAAAAGAGGTTAAAGTTTTTGGGGCGAAAAAAATTGATTTTTTCCAGTTTGAGGTAACTATTCATGTGGCCAATTGCAGGCTAAGGAGTCTGTGCGCCCTGCGATCGGTTGGTCAAAAAACCGCAAGCAAAATTAGGCAAAACTCCCTGTTCAACTTGTCCGAGTCCTAGGAAAATCCCCCGACTTCCCCGCTTCGAGGGTTAAAATGCAAAGCAATCTTGGCTGATTTGTGGAAATTGCGTAACTTTGCCCAGTCATAGGTGTACCTGATTCTGCGCTCCCGCTCATTCTTGTCTTTAACGTACCAACAGATACCATTTATTTATATATATGCAAAATCCGCAGATGTCTAGCCCCGTGCAGGCAGAGAAATCCGAACTCTATCCTACCATCCGATTGTGCTGGGAAATCTTTCTTGACACATGGAAGTGGTTTGTGCTTTCGGTGGTCCTGTGCCTGCTCCTAGGCTACCTCTATTATAATAGCCGCACGCGCATCTATCAGCGACAGAGCGTCATGCTCATCGAAGATGCCGAAGGCAGCAGTAGAAGCATAGGCACTTCGCGCAGTCGCCGTGGAGCTGTGATGGAACTCAATGGTATCAGTGTGGGCGACAACCTCAAGAACGAGCTCTTTATCCTCTCCTCGCAGCGACTGATGGAGCGCGTCGTGGATAGCCTGCGCCTCAATATCGACTACACCACACGCATTGGCCTGCGCACCACCACGCTCTACAAGCGCACGCCCGTTGTGGTTGATTTTGACAAGAGCAAGGGCGAGGACGAAGCCTTCAGCCTCACCGTACGTGTGATGGGTAATGGCAGTTTCCAACTGACGGACTTCGCGGGCAAGAATGTGCAGAGCGACCAGGTCATCAAGGCAACGGCCGAAAAGCCCGTGCGCACGCCCATTGGTGTCTTGACCCTCCATAGCACGCCGCAAACGGCGAAGTTCGACAAGGAAAAAGATATTCAGGTCAGCCGCATCTCCGTGAAGAGCGCAGCAGGACGCTTCCGCGGCGAAATCTCTGCTACGGAATACGACAAGGAAACCTCCCTCGTGCTCCTCACCTGCAACGACAATAGCGAACAGCGCGCCGAGGACCTGCTCAACGAAATATTCCGCGCCTACAAGAACGACGTGGTGGAGAACAAAAACCGCGTGGCGCAAAACACCGCGGCCTTCATCGACGAGCGTATTGGCATAATCGGTGCAGAACTGAGCAGCGTGGAAGGCGAAATGGCGAAGTTCAAGCAGCAAAACCATGTGGTCAACCTCCAGCAGACGGCACAGGCCGTGGTGTCCGAGGCCGCCAATGCGCGCAACAAGGTGATTGAAGCCGAAACGCAACTGCAAGTGGCGCGCTATCTCCTGGCATTCCTGCGCGACCAGAGCAAGAACAAACAGCTGATTCCCGCACTCAGCGTGCCCGCTGCCGATGCACAGATTGCGCAGTACAACACGCTGATGAACGAGCGCAACCGCCTGGCCGTCAACTCCAACGAGGGCACACAGCCCATCACCGAACTGGACCGCCAGCTCAGCGCCCTGCGCACCAGCATCATCTCCTCGGTGCAGAGCTACGTGCACACCATCGAATTGCAAGCCAACGAGGCCCGCGCCACCGAAGCCGCCCTCAACGGACAGGTCAGCGCTGCTCCCGAAAAAGAGAAACAAGCCCTCGGCATCGAGCGTCAGCAAGCACTCAAGGCCGCCCTCTATACCTACCTGCTCAACAAGCGCGAGGAAGTGGCCCTCCAGTTGGCCATCAACGAAGCCAACGTGCGCATGGTGGAATACCCCATGGGCAGTTCTGTGCCCGTCACGCCCGTACGTCGCAATATCGTGCTCATCGCCCTGGCTATCGGTCTCTGCCTCCCCGCAGGCATCATCTACCTGCGCCGCCTCTTCGACAACACGATTGATGGGCGCGAGGATTTGGAGAACCTCACCACCATACCCGTTGTGGGCGAATTGCCACATTGGAACAAGCCGAGCGAGAATGCGCTGATTTCCGAATGCGAACCGACCGAAGGCATTGTGGAAGCCTTCCGTGTGCTCCGCCATGGCATGAATTTCCTCAAGCACGACGCCCGCATACTGATTTGTACGTCGAGTACGCCCGGACAAGGAAAGACCTTCGTTTCGACCAATGTCGCCGTGGCCCTGGCCATGACGGGCAAGCGCGTACTCCTCGTTGACGGCGACATTCGTAGGCGCACGCTTTCCAATAATTTCCGCAGCACGGAAGGTCTCACGGGTATTCTCGTTGAAGATTACGAGGCACCCATTCGCTTGACCGAGAACGTAGTGACAAATGCCATCTATCAGGGCGTTGACCTCTTGCCCTCGGGCATTCAACCGCCCAATCCTGCCGAATTGCTGATGTCCAAACGCTTAGAGCAGTTGGTGGAGGCCGCACGTAGCGAATACGACTACGTTATCTTCGACTCCACACCAGCCTTCGCTGTGGCCGACGCCGAAATCCTCAGCCGCGTCTGCGACCTCATGCTCTACGTAGTCCGCGTAGGCGTACAGGAGCGCAACTTCCTGCCCGACCTCAACAAGCTCCACCAGAGTGGCCGCTTCAAGAACATGGGCTTCGTTGTCAACGACGCCGACCTGAAGAGCTCCGTAAGCTACGGCTACGGCTATGGTTACGGCTACGGTTACGGCTACGGCCAAAAGAAAAAGAACAAGGCCAGCAAATAAGTGCTCTGGGCTTGGCCTCCTGTGCCGCGCCCTGTGCTGCCGCCCTGTGCTGCCGCCCTTCCGCCGCGCCGCCGCGCCGCCGC
>CAMBWV010000063.1 GCA_945871755.1 uncultured Bacteroidales bacterium | reverse complement strand
GCGAGGTCGAGAAGACCACGTACAAGACCGTCGATATTTCCGACTACACCGATGAGCAGCTGCTCAACAACCAGTACGGCACCTCCTTCGAGATGTTCGATATGTACGATGCCGAAGCCGGCGAAGCGGAGAACTGGGGTTACCCCGCGGGCTACATCAAGTCGTACAACGCCCTCACCTTCGGACAACTCCAGGCCATCCGCATCACCTGGAACGAGGAGAAAGACGGCTCGGGCATCACACACGTTTCCACCTATGCCGTTTCCAATGAAGACCTCAAGAACCTCAAGAGCGGTTACAAATACATCTGGAACATTGAGCTCCGCCGCGGTACGCTGGCGATTATCCGCACCGAAATAGTCGATTGGATAGTTCCCCAGAACGACTTGGAGTACGAATCCGATGGTACGATTGTCAACTGATATACGGTCTCCTGATATACGTCCTAATCCCCCAAAGAAAAACCTCAAGATTTGAAACCAACATTTCACATACTCACGCTCCTTGCGCTGCTGCTCCTCGCGGGATGCAGCAGTGACGATTGGTCATGGCTGACAGGCGACGGCGAGATAGAGAGCGGTTCTCCTGTCGCCTTTACTACGATGGTACCCGAGGTGGCCACGGGCAGCCGCACCGCCAAGGACGAATGGCAGGACAGGGTGGGGGCGTACAAGGCCGTCAACCACGAGTACACCTTCACCATCGAGATGTACAAGGAGGGGGTGGATGCGCCCGCAGGCGTCAGCACCTACAAGCCCGCCCAGTTTACCGACATCGGCGCGCCCGTCATTGCCGACTACGATGGCACACTCGTGCTGGACGATGTGGCCGCCCCCCTCCTGTGGCCAGACAATGTGAGCAAGTGGGGATTCCGCGCCGAGGCCAACAACAATCCCCTGAGCAACGACCAAAGCAATCAGGAGAAATGGCTGGCCATGGACTACCTCAAGGGCCATTCCTACCTCCCCCTCTGGACGGGCGACGAGGAAACGGGCAGCGGCACCAACCCCGACGAGATACAGTACAAGACGAGCAAGCAGTGGTACAAGGACAACCAGACGGCCAAGGACCTCTCGGGCCTGATGGTCACGAGCAAAGAGGACTACAAGAAGATACCTCTCTACATGCAGCACCAGCGCGCCTGGATAACCATCATCCTCAAGGCCGGTGAGGGCGTGAAGCGCGAAGCGCTCAACTTTCAGGATGCTGCGCAAAACATCAAGATGACCATCAATAGTTTTGCACCCGGCAGCGCCGAAGCTTTTGCCATCGACAAGGCTTGGGCCAGCCAAGAGTTCATCGACTATGACGACGATGCAAATGGGCCCGCCGAGGCGCAGGTCAGCACCACGCGCTATGACGCCATCGTGATGCCGCACAATTATGCCGAGAACAAGGACGACGAGGTCATTGCCAAGATAAACCTCTCGGACCAAAACTTCTCCTTCTATGCTGCCAACGACCAGCGCTTCGTCAACGGCACAGCCGAGCAGCAGGCAGAAGCCGAGGCCGCCTACAACCTAGAACCAGGCAAGCACCTGACCATCATAGCCACCCTGTCGCGCGAGAGCCGCAAGATTCTGATTACCGCATGGATTGAGGATTGGACCGAGGTGGCCACCAGCACCATCTGCGACGACTACGGACAGAACGGCGACCCCGTCGTCATTCGCAATCGCGACGACCTCATTCATTTCCTCAAAGACCCCAAACTCAACACACAGGGAAGCGTCGGCATCATCCAGCCCACCGAGCTCAACCTCGACGCGTCCAGCGATTCGCTCCAGGGGGCGTGGGGACCGCATTGGGAGCTCAATGCCACGCTCAACCTGGCTGGCTGCAACCTCATCACAGCCCACCAACTCTTCAAGAGTACGTCCGCCTCGGCCAACATGGTCAACGGCACCATCACCGTGAGCGAAGAGGCCACGCTGCCCTATGTTGTTGCCGAGAAAAACGAAGGAACCATCGAGCGCATCTCCATCCAGACCGCCAAGGAGAATACCACGGCCAGCGCCTCCGTGGCCGGCTTCGTCGGTATCAATCTCGGCACCATCTACCAGTGCAGCTCCACCCTTCCCGTCTATGCCACAGCGGACGTTGACATCGAGGGCCCCAACCATACGACCTTCCACAACTACATCGGAGGCATCGCCGCCGTGTCGGTCAACAAGGACGGTAGCTCGATGGCCGTCATCGATGGCTGCACCGTCAACGCCTCGGTCGATGGCGCCACAGGCATAATGGGCGGCGGCATCGTCGGAATGGTCACGGGCCGCGTGTCCAACAACACCTTTGAATACGGCATCACCATCAACCAAGACCCCTCACGATTCAAGAATATCTTTGCCAGCGCGGGCAACACCGAAACCCGCGCCTATGGCAACGCCTGGCCCACGCTCGTCGAAAACCCTATCCAGACCGAGGGCGACGGGACGAATGAGAACAAGTATCTCGGACAACGCTACCACGGCATCCTGGATTGCCAGGAGGAGCTCCATACCATCTTGAGCAGCAGCATTTACAATCAGCCCGACCACAACTATCGCATCGCTGCAAGCTTCGCCGTGAGCAGTACCGACTGGACCCACGGCACCGTGGACGCCGACCAGACTGACGCCTCCGAAAACAATGCCTCGTTCAACCTCGACGGCAACGACAAGACCATCATCCTCACTGGCGACAAGGAGGTGTGGACCACCACGGGCGAAAACCTCACCACGGGAACCAAGACCACCTACATGACCGCCTCGATGCTCTTCAACTACGTGCTCGGCGAAATCAAGGACCTCACGCTCCAGCTGGACAAACCGCTCGTGGCCCTTCCCACGGTCAAGAACGAGAAATATTCCGCCGAAGACGCCATAGCCCCCTTGGCTTATGCCGTGTATGGACCCAATGCCCGCCTGAGCAACATCAACGTCAAGGCGGCCGACGATGCTTTTGTGCAAGCCTGTACGCCCGCTGGCCTCGTGGTCTGGGCCTTTGGCGGAGCCACTGTGGAGGCGTGCAAGGTCAAGGTGCCCGTACGCATGTGGATGCCCGAGTCGCTAGGCACACAGTCCAAGCACTATGCCGGCGGCATCGTGGCCTGTGCGGCCAAGGCCACCATCACCCAGTGTACCTACCTGGGCAATTCGAACAATGCCGTATCGGGCGCAACCAATTCGACCACCGCCTTCAAGTCCATCAACAATTACTACGGCGGCATCGTAGGCGGCACTTCCGACAAACTCTCCGAGTACCCGAAACTCCAGATTACCGACTGCGTCAGTTGGTTTGATGCCCAGGCTGCCGTCTCCCCCGACCGCTCCTCCTATGGCTCCATTATCGCCTACGCCTGCTATTTCGACAATCTCAACCAGATAGTAAACGGTATGGACACCAGCCGTCCCAGCCAAGGTAACTGGTGGCCGCTCTCTGCCATCGGAGCCAACACGAGGGCCAGCGGATTCAGCGAAGAGCAAGTGATTGGCAAGCGCAACCGCATATCGCCCACCTACGACATCGACTTCTAGCCGACCTTCGTCCCGCTTTCCCATTCCAGCACCCGCGCTGCGCGTTCCTTCTCGGCACTTTGCCAGCGTTCCACGCCCGCGGAACGATCGTTCCACGCCCGCGGAACGGTCGTCCCGCGCCCGCGGAACGATCGTCCCGCGCCCGCGGAACGCTGACAAACTCAGAAAGTGGAACGGAAAAGTCCTAGAGCGGAACGGAAAACTCCGAGAATAAATCGGAAAACTCCGAGAATAAATTGACAAAGTCCGAGGAAAAATTGGAAAACTCCCCATCAACAGCCTCTCCTCCCTACTATTAACCCTGCTTATGACACTGAAACTGAATATTCCCCTTCCCCTCCTGTCCATTCTGGCGGTATGTCTGCTGCTGGCCTCCTGTGCCGAGGACCATCTCCTGGGCTGGGCGGACCACAACACAGGCGACCCCATCGAGGTCGGCGTGGATGTGCCCGACCTCCAGATTTCCTCCGAGATGGCTCCGCTGAGCCGTGCCACGGGGGTGGCCCAGCCCGCTGAACAGGTGTCGTGGCTCATCCTCCCGTTGAAGAAAGGGCTGGACGTGACCTACGGAAAGGATGGCGCTAAATCCACAGAGCGCACTGCCATCCTCCAATTGAAGGGCGGCACGCTCAGTGACCTTAACTACGACACCAATTCCGTGAGCGGATACGCCGTCTATTCCTTCAATTACCGTTCGCCAACGGGTGAGCCTACCGATGACAAGGCGCGCTGGTACGACAACGGACCCCACTACTTCGAGGGCGTCCACGTGCCCTACCGCATCCGCTACAAGGACGACCCCAGCGAACTCGAAACGGACCGCACCCTGAGTAACGGCGCGGACACGCAGGTGGCCAAGGTGGAGCAATTCACCACCAACCAAAGCAATGGCACCAATACGGGCGAAGAAAGCCAATGGGGCAACTACACCCTCCTGTCCCACTATCTCAGTATGCCCGCCAATACCAAAATCTCGGCCACGGTGTCGCGTATCCTGCTACCCTTCCGCCACCGCCTGTGCCACGTGCTGGCCTACATCATCATCGACCCCACGCTCGAAACCGAAATCAAGGGCTACGACAAGACCGTGATGACCGAAATGGGCGTGCAGGGCGACGACCCCAATACCTCGTCCATACGTTTCTGCAACGTCGATGTGCTCAAGGGTGTGCAGGACATCTACGACCCCGACAAGCAGACCCACACCCTCACGCCCGAATGGGCCGAGAGTGTGCGCAAGGTGGTGCCGCACTATTATGGCGAGATACAGGAACTCGTGGCCTACGAGGGCAAGAAGGAGACCTACTACCCCAAGTCCGAAGGCTTTGCCACACTCAACAATGCCTACATCGCAGCCTACGCCGCAGCCATCGCTGCGGGCAAGACGGAGGCCGAGGCTGCGGCTGCCGCCGTGAAGGAGGTGCAGGCGCTGGGCTATACGCGCATGGCCTATCAGTGCGTGCCCGTTTACGACATCATTGCCCGACCCACCTATACCTCCCCCGACAATGTGATGTACGACGAGCGCGGCTATGCCGATCCTGCCACACGCAGGGCCCTGGCCGACCGCAAGAACAAGATTGACTTCCTCATCACCCTCAACAATGGGCTGACCTACGAGAAGGAGTTTATCTTCGACCTTGATGCCAACTTCGAGACCATCGTCTATCTCCACATCACGCGCGAAGGTATCGACTACAACTCGTCGGGCTCAGACAAATGGTTGGAGCAGAACAACATCGATGAATGGTACGGCGTGGACAACAAGAACGGCCACACGCTCTCGCAGGCAGGCAGCTCCTGGCAAAGGGCCTTCACCAGCCGAAAGGATGGCTATATCATTAATGGCGGTGACAAGGTGACCGATGGCGGATTCTACGACGAAGGCACCACGGGCGAGGACGATGCCACAGGCCAGTACCTGAGCGAGAAGACCTGGATAAAGTACCTCTCGGAGGCTTACGAGGGCGGCCCTCACCACGGCGACTATTTCAACCTCAGCGAGGACATCACCATCGACGCCCGCCTGCTCCCCGACAGCTTCGTATTCACGGGCCATCTCGATGCCTTCGGACAGGACGACCGCCAGTATCACACCATCAAACTGACCCATACGGGCGAACCCTGGAAGGAGTATCTGCCCTCCGCCACCTACACCGAAAGCCAGCTCTACAGCGCACCGCCTGCCGTCACGCCTTCCAACGACGAAGGCACCCTCTATCATCTGCCCGAACTCTACGTGCGGACGGCCGAAGCGGAATACTACGTGGCCGACGACCTCATCGAAATCAACGGCGTCACCTATGTGAAGAGCACAGTCGTAGTGCAGTCATCCGACCCGCCCGTTTACAACCTTAAAAATGCCGTCGCCGCCAAAGTGGGCGACCTGAAAACACCAGCGCAATACGCCCTGGCCAGCATCACTGTGCAGCAGCTGATGACCACGGCCACCACCTACTACACGCGCTCGGGCACCGCCCCCAACTACACCTATACGGCCTACACCCGCCCCGCCGTGCTCTATTATAAAAAGAAGCGCACCTCGGGCACCGCCCTCTTCGCTGGCCTCAACGGCGTATATTCCACCATCCAAGAGGACACGCCGGGCTACAAGGGACCCTACGAGGCCAACGTACACAAGGAGGGCACCTACTGGATACCCTACAAGGATGCGGCCACCAACACGGGATGGCGCGCCGAGGTGCTCAACCTCACCGTTGTAGGTGCGAAACTCTTCAGCGATGGCGCAGTCATCACGGGCAACGTGGAGAACTGCAAGGAGAACCGCACGACCCCCGTGCGCAACCATCGCCCCGCCTTGCCCGTGTATAAGTAGCGCGGTCGCCTTTGGCTCCCTGCGCTTTTGGTCGCCTTCGGCTCCCTA
>CAMBWV010000062.1 GCA_945871755.1 uncultured Bacteroidales bacterium | reverse complement strand
CGTTGGTCCACTTCCATTTCTCGTCCTTCTTCCAGTCCCAGGTGAGGATGGTGGTAGGCTCGAAGCTCTTGACCACGCGCGAGTTGCGCTTGCGGCCGTTCTGGTAACCCCAGTTCGGGTTGTAGTAGTGCGAGTTGACCAGCCAGTAAGCCTCTTCGGTGGAGGCAGCCTGCTGTCCGCGCTCTGTGGGCGAGCCGAAGGTGACGAGCGAGAGGCTGTGGCGGTCGTTGAACACCTTTTCGGCAGCCAGGAAGTAGCTCATCGAACTATAGAACGTACCTTCGATGACACCCTCGTTGGCCCAGCGGTAGCCAGCAGAGGCAGCCAGGGCCCAGCCGTTGTCCATCAGACCCGTGGCGGTGGTCAGCATGCCGCGGGCCACGTAGTTGCGGTTGCAACCCGAGAGGGCCAGCTTCGAACCCGTGGCAAACTGGCTGGCGCGGGTGTTGATGGAGGTGGCGCCACCGATGCCGGGCACGGAGAAATTGTTGTAGCCATAGCCAGCCACGCCTTCCTGATTGCGCACGGCATCGTTCATACCGCCGATGAGGCCGTAGCTGAAGCGGCCACCCTCCAGGTCGTTCAGTTGAACACCGTTCATCAGCGTCTTGCTGTACATATTGTCGAGGGCGCGCACGCGGAAGCGCATAGCGCTAAAACGATAGCCCACTTCCGAGAGGAAGTAGTCGCTGCGAGAAGCTGAGATGGAGGAGACGGTCTGTGCGGCATCGTTGTCCTCGTCCAGCTGTGATTCGGTAAAAGTGAAGTCGGCGTTGTCGTCGTTCACCTTCAGCGAGTCAAGGGGAGCCTGTGCGAAGGCCCCAGTGGCCAGGCAGCAAGCAGCTGCCAGAAGTTGAATACCTTTACTCATTTATGTTGTGTTTGTTAGTTTTTTTGAAATTCTAGGAGTTTTGGAGATTCCCGACACTTTGGTTTTCCAGATTTTTTGGCTTTCCCAGAAGCTGCTCAGTAAACTTCTTATTCCTCCCTTCAGTTAGAATTGCCTCGCAAAACTAGTAAAAAAAAGGCGAACCTATCTTACAATTTTATGAAATTTTGGAATTTGCCCCTAGAAAAGGGCCTTGTTCTCGTTTTTTTTTATGAAATTTGCCCTTGCTTCCTTGGAATCTTCTCTTTTCCGTACTCGGAAGAACCTTTCACAACTCCTTTATCATGAAGAAAATCCTACTCCTGATTGTCTCCACCCTCGTGCTGCTTCCCGCCCTGGCTGGCAGCAACGCACATGGCGACGAGAAGCGCTACGCCCTCTATGGCGTGGCGTTCTACAACCTCGAAAACCTCTTCGACACCATCCACACGTCGGGCCGTAACGACTGGGAATACCTGCCCGAAGGCCAGAACAAGTGGGGAACAATGAAGTACAAAAACAAACTGCGCAATATGGCCAAGGTGCTCTCCGAACTCTGCACCGACAAACTGCCATACGGTGCCGCCATCATCGGTGTGTCGGAGGTGGAAACGGAGATTGCACTGAAAGACCTCGTGGGCCAGCCCGAACTGGCCAAGCGCGGCTACCAATATATCCACATTGACGGGCCCGACCGCCGCGGCGTGGACTGCGGGCTGCTCTACAATCCCCGGTTTTTCAAGGTGAAGGACTGTATGCTCGTACCTTATTATTATAAAGACGAGGCTCAGCCCAACGTTGACCTCGGTTTCCACGTTGAAGGCACGAAGGTGGTGCCCGCATCGCATGAGCGCGGTCAGTTGCTAGGCGACACGACCCACATCACCCGCGGTTTCCTTGTAGTGTCTGGCTTCTTGGCAGACGAGAAGGTGCACGTCATCGTCAACCACTGGCCCTCGCGCGCCGCTGGCTCCGAAGCCCGCGAGCGTGCTGGCTATCAGGTCTATCACCTCAAGGAGGCCCTGCTGCGCCAAGACCCTGGCTCGAAGATTATCATCATGGGCGATATGAACGATGACCCCAACAATAAATCCATGACCGAGGGCCTGCAATGCAAGCACAAGCTGAAGGACGTGCGCAACGAGCACGACCTCTTCAACCCCTGGTGGGACACGCTCTACAAAGTAGGCCAAGGCTCTCTGCTCTATGACGGCAAGTGGAACCTCTTCGACCAAATCGTCCTGAGCGGCAATATCATGAGCCAGGATCGCAGCAGCCTCGTTTACTACCGCCACGAAGTCTTCGTGCGCGACTACCTCTTCCAGCAGGAAGGCAAGTATCGCGGCAATCCCAAGCGCACCCACGCTGGCGGCGTATGGCTCAACGGCTATAGCGACCACCTGCCCACCATTGTCTATCTTGTCAAGGAACTGAAATAGAAAGCCTGTGCGCTGCGCCTAAGGCGCAGAGTTAATTCCTAATTCCTCATTCCTAATTCCTCATTCCACATTAAGCAACATGCAAAAGCCTTCCATCCCAAAAGGCACGCGAGATTTCGATGCCAACGAAATGGCGCGCCGCAACTATATCTTCGACACCATCCGCAGCGTGTATGCGCTCTATGGTTTCCGCCAGATTGAAACCCCCGCCATGGAGAACCTCTCCACCCTCATGGGTAAGTATGGCGAAGAGGGCGACAAACTGCTCTATCGCATCCTCAACTCGGGCGACTTCAAGGCCGAAGTATCTGCCGACGATTATAACGAGAAAACGTCAGCCCAGCTAGCCTCCCGCTTCTGCGAGAAGGGCCTGCGCTACGACCTCACCGTGCCCTTCGCACGATTCGTGGTGCAGCACCGCGACAAACTCCAGATGCCCTTCAAGCGCTTTCAGATACAGCCCGTTTGGCGTGCCGACCGCCCGCAGAAGGGACGCTACCGCGAGTTCTATCAGTGCGATGCCGACGTCGTAGGTTCTGACTCGCTCCTGAGCGAAGTAGAACTGATGCAAATCATGGACGAAGTGTTCACCCGCTTCGGCATCCGCGTTTGCATCAAAATCAACAACCGCAAGATTCTGGCAGGCATCGCCGAAATGATAGGTGCAGCCGATGCCATCACGGATATTGCCGTGGCCATCGATAAGTTGGACAAGATTGGCCTCGATAAGGTGAACGACGAACTCCGCGAGCGCGGGCTCAGCGATGAGCAGGTGGAGCGCCTCCAGCCCATTATCAAACTCTCTGGTACGAACGCCGAGAAACTGGCCACCATGCGCCAACTCCTGTCCGATACCGAGAGCGGCGCAAAGGGCTGCGAGGAAATCGCGTTCGTGCTTGGCGCCCTTCAGGATGCCGAAGGCCAGTCCCTCCTCCACAACGAGGTGGATTTCGACCTGACCCTGGCGCGCGGCCTCAACTACTACACGGGTTGCATCTTTGAGGTAAAGGCCCTCGATGTGGCAATGGGCAGCATCACGGGCGGAGGCCGCTACGACAACCTCACGGGCATCTTCGGAATGCCTGGCCTGAGCGGCGTCGGCATCTCCTTTGGCGCGGACCGTATCTACGACGTGCTGTGCCAGTTGGACCTCTATCCCGCCACAACAACCACTAATACGCAACTTCTCTTCATCAATTTCGGAGCGACCGAAGCCGCCCACTGTCTCCGATTGGCCGTGCAGACGCGCCGCGCTGGCATTCCCACGGAAGTCTATCCCGACAGCACGAAGATGAAGAAGCAGATGTCCTACGCCAATGCTACTGGCGTGCCCTTCGTGGCCCTTGTCGGTGAAAACGAAATGCAGGCTGGCACCATCGCGCTGAAGAATATGCAAACGGGCGAGCAGGTCAACGTCACCATTGACGAAGCCATCGCCCTTATCTCCCAAGCAAATAACCAATAAATAACCTATAAACTCATTTTCAACCATGAAAAAAATCTATTCTTTCTTGGCAGCTGCCCTTCTCGTGCTGGGCTTTGCTGCTTGCGAAGACGTGGACAATCCATTCCCCCAACCTGGTCAAGGTGGCGACGAGCCTGGTGACACGCCCGAAGTAATCGTGCCCGCTGGCGACGGTACGCTCGAAAATCCTTACAACACGGCTGGTGCACTTGCTTATACCAAGGCGCTGGCTGCCGATGTCAACTCTGATAAGGAGGTGTACATAAAGGGTATTGTCGTTTCCGTTGAAGAGGCCTACAATACGCAGTATGGCAACGGCTCTTTCACTATCTCCGACGACGGCACAGCCTTCAACACCTTCAAGGTTTGGCGCGCCTACTACCTCAACAATGCGAAATACCAGGAAGGTCAGCCGCAGGTAGAAGTAGGCGACACTGTGGTGGTTTACGGTTTGGTTGTCAACTACAAGGGCAACACGCCCGAGACCGTTCAGGGCAAGGCTCACCTCTACGCCATCAGCGGCAAGGGCTCTTCCACGGAGACTCCTGGCGGTGGCGATACGCCCGCTAATCCTCAGGGCGACGGCACACTCGAGAATCCCTACAACGCTGCTGCTGCCAATGCCTATGTGGCTACGCTCGCAGCCGACGTAAATACCGAGCAGGACTTCTACATCAAGGGCAAGGTGGCTTCTATCGAAGAGGCTTACAACACGCAGTACGGCAACGGCTCCTTCATGATTTCCGATGACGGCACCTCTGCCAACGCCTTCAAGGTTTGGCGCGCCCTCTACCTAGAAAACAAGAAATATGAGGCTGGCCAGAAGTCGCTGAAGGTGGGCGACGAGGTGGTCGTTTGCGGCAAGCTCGTCAACTACAAGGGCAACACGCCCGAGACGGCTCAGGGTAAGGCTTATCTCTACTCGCTCAACGGCAAGACCGTGGCTGAGGCTGGCGAAGAGCCCACAGAGCCCGAGAATCCTGGTGCTGGCGACGTGAACAATCCTAACGTGGATGCCAGCAACGGTTCCTTCGAAAACTGGACCAATGGCAAGCCCGTCAACTGGGTATCTACGACCAGCGCTTCCAAGGGTTCTGTAAAGCAGAGCACCGATGCCCACAGCGGTACTTACGCTGTTGAGGTGACGGGCTCTACGTCTGGCAACAACCGCCTGGCCTACACCGAACTCGTCCTGCCTGCTGGCGAATACACCATGACTTTCTGGGTGAGAGCTGCTACAAGCGAAGGCGGCAGTGTGCGTCCCGGCTACGCACCTATCAATGCCGACGGCTCCATGGGCACCTACACCTACGGCGATTACGTGAACGACCTCACCACCGAATGGCAGCAGGTGACACATACCTTCTCGCTCACCGCAGAGACGAAACTCAACGTCGTCGTGATGGTATCCAAGAATCCTGGCAAGAATGTCATCATCGACGACTTCCAGTTGTCTAACGCTTCGGGCACTTTCTTTATCAAGTAATTTTTTTCCAGATTCGGTAGGAATTTCCGTTGGCTCCGATAAGGTGGCGGGCGAAAGTACTTACCAACAAGCAAAGATGGGGCGGAACTGACCTCCGCCCCATCGTTATGTTCTCTATGAAGCATCTATTTTATCTTCCCCTTCTCCTCTTATTCACCGCCTGCGCCTTCGTGGCCTGTGGCGACGATGACGACAACGACTTCTGGGGCGCTGGCGGTTCGAGCAACACGCAGCCCGTTCTCCCCGCCACAGGTGCCGAGCAGCACCGCCTTGAAGTGCCCGAAATGCTCCCAGGCAACGACTTCATTGCCCACTACGACGGCAACGTGATGACCTATTGCCTGGAGTACGACCGCAGCAAGTGGCACAGCCGTTGGGTGGCCTTCCGCTTCGACAACCAGACGCGCCCCAAGAAGGTGTCGCGCAAGGACTACGGCATCCGTCCGCAGTACCCCGCCGACCCCAAACTGTCCAGCGCGGTGGCTATCCCAAGCGACGCTTCCTTCAATGGTTATCAACACGGCCACCTTTGCGCCTCGGCCGACCGCCTCTATTCGCGCACGGCCAACGACCAGACATTCTACATGACGAATATGTCGCCGATGATTGGCAATTTCAACAGCGGCTATTGGGCCACGCTCGAGGGATTGGTTCAGAGCCTCGGCCGCAACGTCAACTTCTCCGATACGCTCTACGTGGTCAAGGGCGGCACCATCCAAGATGGCATGTTCTCCAACCGCGTATCCTCCAGCCGCATCGTCGTGCCGAAATACTACTACATGGCCCTGCTGCGCTACCGCGGCGGCACGTATTCCGCCATCGCCTTCTGGATGGAGCACAAGGACTACGGCAACAACTTCGACAACCAGGCGAACTTCGCCACGATGAAGCAGCACGCCGTCAGCGTAGATGAGCTAGAAGAAAAAACAGGCATCAACTTCTTCCACAATCTCCCCGATCCCGTGGAGGTACAGGTGGAGCGGCAGTGCACGCCTAGCGAATGGGGAATGTAGGGCTGGTGGGCAGCCCGCCAGTTTGAAACCTAATAAGGTTTCTATTCAGCGTTTCAACGCTGCCTTCGGCAGCTGGTTCGATAGTCTGGGAGTAACGTGAAAGTACCGCACCTTGCTTGCAAGGTGTGAGTA
>CAMBWV010000061.1 GCA_945871755.1 uncultured Bacteroidales bacterium | reverse complement strand
CCACTCGAAACGTATGGCTCGTAAGAAGAAACCCCTACCTTTTCTGGAAAATATCACTATCGAAGATGTAGCCGCTGAGGGCAAGGCCGTTGCCCACGTGGACGGCTTGGCAGTGTTCGTACCCTACGCCGTGCCTGGCGATGTGGTGGACCTGCAGGTGCGCCGCAAGAAAAACAAGTTTGCCGAGGCCGAGATTGTACGCATCGTTCAGCCCAGCCCCGAGCGCACTGCGCCCTTCTGCCAGCACTTTGGCGTGTGCGGTGGTTGCAAGTGGCAGTGCCTACCCTACGACCGACAGATACACTACAAGCAGCAACAGGTGGAGCAGCAGTTGCGCCGCATTGGCAAGGTGGAACTGCCCGAAATCTCGCCCATCCTCGGCAGCAAGCATACGCGGGCGTATCGCAACAAACTGGAGTTCGGCTTCTCCAACAAGCGTTGGCTGACGCTCGAAGAAGTGCAGTCGGGCATCACGTTTGAGGACATGAACGCTGTGGGCTTCCACATCCCCGGCGCCTTCGACAAGATTCTCAATATTGAGCAGTGCCACCTGATGGACGACATCAACAACCGCATCCGCAACGAGATACGCCGCTATGCCAAGGAGAACAGCCTCTCGTTCTACGACGTGCGCGGCGGTGAGGGCCTGCTGCGCGGCATTATGCTGCGCACCTCGGCCACGGGCGAGGTGATGCTGCTCATCCAGTTCTGTATGCACGATGTGGCAGCACAGATGCCCGCAGCACAGGCACTGATGACCCACCTCCATACGACCTTCCCCGAAATCACCTCGCTGCTCTACGTGAACAACACCAAGTGCAACGACACCTTTGCCGACCTGGAGGTACACACCTTCCATGGCAACGACTATATCTACGAGGTGATGGAAGACCTCAAGTTCAAGGTCGGCCCGAAAAGTTTCTACCAGACCAACACCGAGCAAGCCTACGAACTGTATAAGGTGGCGCGCTCGCTGGCCGACCTCCACGGCAACGAACTTGTATATGACCTCTATACGGGTACGGGAACGATAGCCAACTTCGTGGCACGCGGGGCCCGCCATGTCGTGGGCATTGAGTACGTGCCCGAAGCCATTGAAGACGCCAAGGTCAATGCCTCTATCAATGGCATCAACAATACAACCTTCCTTGCAGGCGACATGAAGGATATTCTCAACCAGGAGTTCATTGCCCAATACGGCCGGCCCGACGTGGTCATCACCGACCCGCCCCGCGCTGGTATGCACAACGACGTCATTGAGACCCTGCTCTTTGCCGCCCCCAAGCGTATCGTTTACGTTAGCTGCAACCCCGCCACACAGGCCCGCGACTTGGCCCTGCTCGATGCGCAGTACAAGGTGACGGCCGTGCAGCCTGTGGATATGTTCCCCCACACGCACCACGTGGAGAACGTTGTCCGTTTGGACCGCCGCGAACAATAACCATTCCCTCCCCCACTATGCTCACCTCGCAACTTCGCCAACTCCTCCGCCATGTTCTCCAATCGGGTGACTACGCGACGCTGCCGACAATGGTCCAAAACCTCAGTCATGCAGACCGCCGCCGCTGTGGCATGCTGTTGGGCGAGGAACTGCTGCCAGCATTGGGCGAAGAGTATTGGCAAGTATTCGCAGCCGTTGTACCCGCCGACCCGAAAGCCTATCTGGGCACTTTCCTCAAGGCGCTGGACCTCCGTCTGCGGCGCGACAGCGAGTGCTGGCGCAACCCCCTTCTGGCCCAATTCCTCCGCGAACAGGCCACAGACATCGACCGCCGCAAGTGCGCTGAAACCATTCTGCCGCATCTCAGTGATGTGGACACCATCGAACAACTCATGGGCATCTGCTTCCCCGATGCGAAGGAAGGGAAGGCCCTGTTTCTGATGCGAGCGGCTACTCCGCAAACCTTCTTCCTCCTGTTCAGGCACCTGCGAACGATTGAGGACGATGCCGCCACACTCCGCAAATATTGCATTGCCCTGCTCAAGCGCGGCGACTCCCTCTCCTTTAATATGGCCTATATCATTCAGGACTATTTCGGCCTTGAACGCCTGCCCGCCACTTTCTCCCTTCATTTGCAGCCGTACCAGTATAGCCGCCTTGAGCAATCCTACGACGAGTTCTGCCAACTCCTTACGAATCATCCCTCCAAACATTGATCACTTATGAGTAAGCTTTCTAAAATCTGCACGTTCCTTGTCTGTATCGCTTTGCTGGGCAGTTACCCCATAAGCGGTGCTGCACAAAACAAGAGCAAGGACAAGAAGGGGAAGGCAGCGGTCTCCCTCACCGCCTCGGCCACAACTGCCAACAAGCAGACGGGCACATCGAAGGCAGGCCTGATGTATGTCAAGCAGGTGGATAAGGACTGGTACATGGAGATTCCCGAGAAGCTCCTGGGCAAGCCCCTGCTCATGACCGCACGCTTCATAGCCACACCAGCAGGAACGCGGAAATATGGCGGCGAACTCTTCAATACGCAGACGGTGTTCTGGGAAATGGCCCCCTCGGGCAAACTCCTCCTGCGCACCGACCTCTTCGTCAATCAGGCCGACTCGACCGACGCCATCAACCGCGCCGTGGAAACATCCAACGAGAAACCCATCATCGCCGCCTTCACGCCCGAGGCACACAAGAACGGACGGTATCTCATCAAGGTGACGCCGCTTTTCTTGGAAGACAATCCCGCCTTCTCGCCAACTCGCTCGCTCAAAACGTCGATGGGCCTGGGCCTACTGCTCAGCTCCCTCTCCTATATCGAAGACATCCGCACCTTTCCCACCAATACCGAGGTGCGCCTGACGAAGACGTGGACCACTGCAGCCAATGCCGGCGAGGCAGCTGCAGCAGTTGGCAAGGTGACCTGCCGCCTGAACATCTCCTTTGTTCGCCTGCCCGACGACCCCATGCCACGCCGCCTTTTCGATCCACGCGTGGGCTACTTCACCGACCGCATGACGCAATTCGCCGACGACCAACAGCGCGTCACGACTCATCGCTTTATCACCCGCTGGCGACTGGAACCGAAGAACGAGGCCGACCTGGAACGCTGGAAAAATGGTGAACTCATAGAGCCCAAGAAACCGATTATCTACTATATTGACCCTGCCACGCCCGAGAAGTGGCGCAAATATCTCATCCAGGGTGTCAACGACTGGCAAGAGGCTTTCGAGCAAGCTGGTTTCAAGAATGCCATCATGGGTAAGGAGTGGCCCACCGACCGCCCCGACATGTCCATGGAAGATGCGCGATACTCTTGCATCCGCTACCTAGCCTCCGACATCGAGAACGCTTATGGCCCACACGTGCATGACCCTCGAACGGGCGAGATATTGGAGAGCCACATCTGCTGGTACCACAACGTCATGTCGCTCCTCCACGACTGGTACTTCGTGCAGGCTAGCACTCTCGATGAAGCCGCGCAGCAAATGCAGTACGACGACGAACTGATGGGCCAGCTCATCCGCTTTGTGTCTTCGCACGAGGTAGGCCACACGCTCGGCCTGCGCCATAACTTTGGTGCTTCGTCCACAGTGCCAGTGGATAGCCTGCGCAACAAAGCATGGGTGGAAGCCAACGGACATACGCCGAGCATCATGGACTATGCCCGCTTCAACTATGTGGCCCAACCCGAAGACAATATCGGTCGCGAGGGCATTTTCCCACGCATTGGCCCCTACGACCGCTGGGCCATACAGTGGGGCTACACGCTCACACCCAACGCCTACGACGAGGAGAGCGACCATTGGGAAATGGAACACCTGACCACTGAGAAACTCCGCGAAGGCCGCCATCTGTGGTTTGGCGACGGAGAAACCAATCGTACGAAAGACCCGCGCTGCCTGACCGAGGACCTTGGCGATGATGCCATCCGCGCCAGCGAATACGGCATCCGCAACCTCCAGCGCGAAATCAAGAACCTGCCCGCGTGGACCTATCGCAGCAACGACATCAACAGCGATAACCTCAAGAATATGTACAACCAAATCTTGAACCAGTTCTATCGCTATGCCAACCACGTTTCGGCCAGCATCGGTGGCGTTATGGCGGACTACAAGACAGTAGATGAAGATGGCGTGGTCTATACGCCGGTTTCGAAAGCCCGCCAAATGGCCTGCCTCAATTATCTGGATAAACAGGTGTTCCGCTGTCCCGAATGGCTCATCAGCGAGCCCTATCTCCTGCGCATCACGCCCAACCCCGCAGGACAAATTACGACGATAGGCCGCTCCGTATTGAGAAATTTGGTTGATGCAGCCAACCTCTCTACACTCAATGAGAACCTGACGGCCGACGAACTGCTGCCCGCTGTGACCAAACGTCTGTTCTCTCCTGTAGGTGGCAGCAAAGAGGCGTTGAAGTACCGCCGCGATTTGCAATCCTACTATGTATCGCTGCTCATCAACAATTTCCAGAACCGCGCAATGATTTATTCGTCCTTCCGACCTGCCGTTCTACAGGAATTGCGCTATTTACAAAAGCACCTGAGCAGCATTAAGAACACGGAAGTACAGTGGCGCAACCACTATTTCTCGTTGTCGGATGCCATCAACCGCGCGTTGGAAATCAAATAGCTCCTATCCTTCGTCAGCAAACATGATAAACCCCAAGGCAACCAGCATCAATATTATAGGTGCAGGCCGCGTAGCCACACATCTAGCCACCTGCCTTCACCAATTGCGCTATCGGATTCCCGCCGTCTTTAGCCGCACAGAATCGTCAGCCAAGCGTTTGGCCGAGCAAGTAGGAGCAGTAGCGTGTACCGACCTCACCTCTCTGCCAACAGCAGACATATATATATTGAGTGTTACCGACACCGCCCTTCCCTCCCTGCTCCCCGCGTTGCAATCCATAACAGCCGATAACCTGATCCTCCACACAGCGGGCAGTATGCCTCTGGCCCTCCTGTCGGAGCACTTTCCCATGTGCGGCGTGCTCTACCCGATGCAGACATTCAGCCACGGCCGCGCGCTAAACTATCGCGAAATCCCGCTCTTCATCGAGGCGAACAATGAGCAGGCACTTACGCAGCTGGCAGCCCTTGCGCATTCGATTTCCGACCACGTGCACCCACTGAGCAGCGAGGAGCGCAAGTTGCTCCACCTCTCAGCGGTCTTCGCCTGCAACTTTGCCAACCATTGCTATAGCATGGCCGAAGAAATCTTGCACAAGATAAACCTAGACTATACCATTCTCCTCCCTCTCATCCAAGAGACAACGGCCAAACTCGCTGACCTTTCGCCTCGCGAAGCCCAAACGGGACCAGCCGTCCGCAACGACCAGAATGTCATCCAGCGCCACCTGAACCTCCTCGCCGATGACCCTGCGCTGCAAAGCATCTACTCTCAACTTAGTAAGAACATCCACCAGTATGCCTCGGCAACCCCTCTGACAAATACTCCAACCCCCATGATAAACTACGACCTCACGAAAATCAAAGCCTTAGCCTTCGATGTCGATGGCGTTCTCTCCGACAACAATGTGTTCCTGCTATCTGATGGCAAGAATCCGCACCGCACGGCAAATACCAAGGACGGCTACGCCCTCCAACTGGCTGTGAAGTGTGGCTTAGAGATTGCCATTATCACGGGCGGCCGCAGTCCTGAAGTAGGCATGCGCTATGCGGGATTGGGCATTGACCACGTGTTTATGGGCGTTTCGGTAAAGATTGAGAAGTACCGCCAATGGCTAGAAGATAATCAACTGAAAGCCGAAGAAGTGCTCTACATGGGCGACGACATCCCCGACTACGAAGTGATGAAAGCCTGCGGTTGTCCCTGCTGCCCCATGGACGCCGCCGAAGAAATCAAGCAGATTGCCCTTTACGTCAGTCCCAAATGTGGCGGCCATGGTTGTGTGCGTGACGTTGTTGAGCAAGTTCTCCGCGCACAAGGTAAATGGATGTCCGACGACAAAGCCTTCGGGTGGTAAACCGCAAGCATCAATCCTTATCTTATCTCCTCTCCTCCCCATGCTATCCCATCTCAACAAATACCATATTATTCTAGCCAGTGCCAGTCCGCGCCGCCGCGAGCTCCTCTCAGGTTTAGGCATCGACTTCGAAGTGCGCACCCTAGCAGGCATTAACGAGTCCTATCCCGACCATCTGCAAGGCGAAGCCATAGCCGCCTACATCTCCAATACCAAGGCAGCAGCCTACCGCCCCACCCTAGCCCCCAACGACCTAGTAATAACTGCCGACACCATCGTGAGCGTTGACGGAAAGGTGCTAGGCAAACCAGCCAACGAAGCGGAAGCCCACCAAATGCTAGAACTACTCTCTGGACGCACCCACGAAGTAGTGACAGGCGTCACCCTAATGACCAAATCCCAACAACAGACATTCACAGCCACTACCACCGTCACCTTCGCCCCGCTAACCGAAGCAGAAATCGCCCACTACGTCAGTCAATACCGCCCTCTAGACAAAGCAGGTGCCTATGGCATCCA
>CAMBWV010000060.1 GCA_945871755.1 uncultured Bacteroidales bacterium | reverse complement strand
ATCGCTGCGGTGGTGCCAAGCGTTGGCCACCACTGTCGGCGAGTCGAGACGGCGACCACAATGCGCGGTGTATTGATAGAGGGCCTCCTTGACGGCTATCGAAGCGAGGGCAGCGATGAGGGCGATATTGCCGGGCAGGGGCAACTTCTGTCCCATGCACAAGGCATACACCGCATGCCCGCCATTCCAGCAGACGGACAGGCCAACGGCGAGCAGCAGCAGGCCGATAATCATCGTGGCCATCGTTTCGTATTTGCCGTGGCCAAAGCCGTGGTCCTTGTCGGAGGGGCGACCTGCCAAACGGACAAAGAGCACGACCACAATATCGGTGGCAAAGTCGCTCAGGGAGTGGACTGCATCGGCCAGCATAGCTGCACTATTGCCAACGATTCCTGCAAAGAATTTGAAGAGCGTGAGCAGGAGATTGCCTAGACTTCCTAGGAGGGTAACACGCTGTATTTCACGTTCGCGAGGGGGAAGCATATTCGTTAGTTTTTAATTAGAAAATAATTTCAATGAGGGATGAGAAATGAGGGATGAGGAATTAGGAATTAGGAATTAGGAATTAGGAATGAGGAATGAGGAATTGAGAATGAGAAATTGGGAGAGAATATTAGGAGGTCATCCTCATTGAAAGGCAATTCCTAATTCCTTATTCCTAATTCCTAATTGATTAAGGACTATCGAGCTAGCAGCCGCAGGCTGCGCCTGAAACAGGAAGCCCGAAGGGATTCCCTGAAACTAGGAAGCCGTAGGCTTCCGTTGAAACTAGGGGACGCAGTCCCCGTCTGAAACTAAGGGAGCAAAGCGACCGTTGAAACTAGCGTAGCCGCAAGGCTGCGCTTACTCGCGGACGCTGCCATCCACGATATGGATGGTGCGGTCGGTGGTACGTGCCAGTTCTTCGTCGTGCGTAACGATGACGAAGGTCTGGCCCATCTTCTCGCGCAACTGGAAGAAGAGGTTGTGGAGTTCCTGCTTGTTGTGGCTATCCAGGCTGCCCGAAGGCTCGTCGGCCAAGACCACGTCGGGTTTGTTCATCAAGGCGCGCGCCACAGCCACACGCTGTTTCTCGCCGCCCGAGAGTTCGGCGGGCTTGTGCTCGGCGCGGTCGGCCAGCCCCATAAACTGGAGGAGTTCCAGGGCGCGCCCTTTCGCCTCCGACTTGCTGCGGTGGGCTATCATGGCCGGTATCATCACGTTCTCGAGAGCCGTGAACTCGGGCAGCAGTTGGTGAAACTGGAAGATAAAACCGAGGTGCTCGCAGCGAAACTTGGAGAGCGCATTGCCCGAGAGGCGGCTAACGTCGGTGCCGGCAATCTCGATGGTGCCGCGGTCGGGACGATAGAGGGTGCCCATGATTTGGAGCAGCGTAGTCTTGCCGGCTCCACTCGGGCCGACGATGCTCACCACTTCCTCGCGGCCGATATGCAGGTCGATACCCTTGAGCACCTCCAAGGCGCCAAAGGATTTGTGGATGTCGTGCAGATGAATCATTCTTACTGAGTTATTTTTTGCAAAGGTAGCAATTATTGCCGAATGAGCCGTTTGGGGGCATGATTATTGGTGGCGGGGCGCGGATTTCAGTCTGAAAATACGGGCAAACGCCCATTCCCTTGCAGGATTCCCCAAGCGCGTGGCCGATACCTCCGAGATTTTTCCTAACTTCGCAGCCGTATATTTGGAATCTACGCACGCGCATAGTTCATCTACGCGCGCGTATATATATAAGGAACGCGCGCGCGTATATTATATAAGGAATGCGCGCATAATAGCTCAGGACTATGACAAACGGACGTCTCCTTTGGGTGGATGACGAAATAGATCTGCTCAAGGCTTATATGATTTTCCTGCGCGGCAAGGGCTACGACGTGGCAACCGCTTCCAACGGAACGGATGCCATAGACCTGTGCCGTGAAAACGACTACGACCTCATCCTCCTCGACGAGAATATGCCTGGCCTCAGTGGGCTCGAAACCCTCGCGCGCATCAAGGAAATCCGTCCTGCCGTGCCCGTGGTCATGGTGACGAAGAACGAGGCCGAGGACCTGATGAACCAGGCCATTGGAGCCAAGATTGCCGACTACCTTATCAAGCCCGTCAATCCCAACCAGATTCTCATGGCCCTCAAGAAGAACATCCACCAGCGCGAGATTGTCAGCGAAGTGACGGAGTCGTCCTACCGCCGCGAATTTGCCGAGATAGGCATGCAGATTAGCGACAGCCTGACGCCCGACGAATGGATAGAACTCTACAAGCGCCTCGTACGCTGGGAATTGGAGCTGGCCGAAACGGGCGGACCTATGGCCGACATGCTGCGCATGCAGAAGGAGGAGGCCAACCTGGCTTTCGCGAAATACATCCGCCGCAACTACGAATCGTGGATAGCCGCCCCTGCTGGCGAGCGACCGCTGATAAGTCCCGATGTCATGAAGCGGCGCGTCTTCCCCCGTCTCAGCGAGGGCAAACACGTCTGTCTGCTCGTGCTGGACAATTGCCGCTTCGACCAGTGGCGCGTGCTGGCGGACGAACTCCAAACTGATTTCGACATTGACGAGGACCTGTACTTCTCCATCCTCCCCACGGCCACGCAGTACGCCCGCAACGCTATCTTCGCGGGCATGATGCCGCTGGAGATACGCCGCAATTATCCCGACCTTTGGGTGGAGGAAGAGGAGGAGGAAGGCAAGAACCTCAACGAGGAACCGCTGATTCGCCACCTGCTCGAGCGCTACCGCCGCCGCGAAACCTTCACGTACCACAAGATAAACGGAGCGGCTGACGTGGACCGCCTCCTTTCTGCGCGGGCACAGCTGGCTGCCGCTCCCCTCAACGTGATTGTGGTCAACTTCATCGACATCCTTTCGCATGCCCGCACGGAGTCGCGGATGGTGCGCGAGTTGGCTGGCAACGAGGCAGCCTTCCGCGGGCTGACGCGGTCGTGGTTCCAGCATTCGGGCATCGGCGAGGTGTTTGCCCTTCTCTCGCAAATGGATGTCGAGATGATTGTCACGACCGACCATGGTAGCATCCGCACGACAACTCCCAGCAAGGTGGTGGGCGACCGCAATGTCAATACGAACCTGCGCTACAAACTGGGCAAGAACCTCTCGTACAACGCGAAGGAGGTGTATGAAGTGAAGCAGCCCGAGCGCATCGCCCTCCCTGCGCCCAATCTCTCCACAACCTATATCTTTGCCACAGGCGACCGCTTCTTCTCCTACCCGAACAACTACAATCACTACGTCCAGTATTACAAGGACACCTTCCAGCATGGCGGCATCTCCATGGAGGAGATGATTATCCCGCTCGTTACTTTGCGGCCCAAGCGCCGCTAATGCGGCGGCTTGGCCCTTTGCAGCCTTCGGCTGCTAGTTTCAACGGGAGCTTCGCTCCCTAGTTTCAAGTTCCAACGAAGCCTTCGGCTTCTAGTTTCAACGCAGCCTGCGGCTGCTGGCTCGATAGTCTTGCTCGTTGGGAATCTTGCCAGGCTTGAAACTAATGAAGAAGACTTCGTTGAAACCAGTCAGCACCGACTATTGAGCTAGCAGCCGCAGGCTGCGATGAAACTAGGAAGCCGCAGGCTTCCGACTGAAACTTGAAACTAGGGAGCGAAGCGACCGTTGAAACTAGCAGCCGAAGGCTGCAATGAAACAGGGAGCGAAGCGACCGTTGAAACTAAAATAAAAATGTCACAATCCCACACTGGCCTAACGGCCCAACAAGTAGTAGAAAGTCGTGAACAGCACGGCCGCAACGTACTTACACCGCCCAAGAAGACTCCTCTGTGGCGGCAGTTCCTTGAGAAATTCAAGGACCCCATTATCCGCATCCTGCTGCTCGCCCTCTTGGCAAGCGTAGGTATCAGCCTGTTTGAATTTCTCAGCGAAGGCGAGCGCCAAGGTAGCTGGGACGTCTTCTTCGAGCCCGCCGGCATCTTTGTGGCCATCCTCCTGGCCACGGGCATCGGCTTCTGGTTTGAAGTGAAAGCCAGCCGCGCCTTCGACCTCCTCAATGCCGTGAGCGATGAGGACCTGGTGCAGGTCATTCGCGACGGTAGCGTCACCGAAGTGCCCAAGGCCGACATCGTCGTAGGCGACATCGTTGTGCTCAATGCAGGTGCAGAAGTGCCCGCCGACGGCGAACTGTTGGAGAGCGTCTCCTTGCAGATGAACGAATCGTCGCTTACGGGAGAGCCCATCGTCAAGAAATCCGCCGACCCTGCCGATGCCGACCCCGAAGCGACCTATCCCACCCACATGGCCCTGCGCGGCACCACCGTAGTGGACGGCCACGGCGTGATGAAGGTGACAGCCGTGGGCGATGCCACCGAAAACGGCAAAGTTTTTACGGCCGCACAGATTGACAACTCGGTCAAGACGCCGCTCAACCACCAGCTCGACCGCCTCGGCGCCATCATCTCGCGCATCAGCTATGTGCTGGCGGTGCTCATCATCGTGGGCCGCGTGGGGCTCTACCTATGGAGCATGACGTCCTTCGACCTCTTGGACTTCTCCGCCATGGCCCTGCAAAGCATCATGGTGGCTGTGACGCTCGTTGTCGTAGCTGTGCCCGAGGGCCTGCCGATGGCCGTCACCCTCTCCCTGGCCCTGAGTATGCGCCGTATGTTGCAAACGAACAACCTCGTTCGCAAGATGCACGCCTGCGAAACTATGGGCGCCACCACCGTCATCTGCACCGACAAGACAGGTACCCTGACGCAAAACCAAATGCGCGTGCACAAGATGGAATGCTTCCTCAGCGCGCCCCTTCCCCATACCGACGGACAGCCCGAGGACGTGCTGCATGAGGGGCTGGCTGTCAATAGCACGGCCTTCCTCCAGGAAGATGGCGATGCGGGCCACAAGGTCATCGGCAACCCCACCGAGGGAGCCCTTCTCCTGTGGTCGACAGCCGAAGGTGCCGACTACGCCGCCCTGCGCGAGGCTTCGCCCGTCGAGTCGCAGTTGACCTTCTCCACTGAGCGCAAGTATATGGCCACCGTTGTGCGCAGCGCAGCCCTGGGTGGCCGCCGCGTGCTCTATGTCAAGGGAGCGCCCGAGATAGTCTGCGGCCTGTGCGCTGAGATTGCGGGCGGCATCGACCGCGCGTATATCGACGAGCGTCTGGCCTACTATCAGGGGAAAGCCATGCGCACCCTCGGTTTCGCCTGTCAGATTCTCGAAGACGGCGACGCCACCTTCGACGACCGCCAAGTGCTGGCCAAGCGCCTCACCTTCCTCGGCATCTGCGGCATTGCCGATCCCGTGCGCAGCGATGTGCCCGCCGCCGTTGGCTCCTGCCTCGACGCAGGCATCAATATCAAGATTGTCACTGGCGATACGCCTGGCACAGCCCGCGAAATCGCTCGCCAAATCGGCTTGTGGCAGGAGGGCGATGGCGCGGCCAACGAAATCACTGGCCCTGCCTTTGCGGCCCTCACGGACGAGGAGCTCGAGCAGCGCATCCTCGACTTCAAGGTTATCTCCCGCGCCCGACCGATGGACAAGAAGCGTCTCGTCGAAACCCTCCAGAAGAAGGGACAGGTCGTGGCTGTCACGGGCGATGGTACCAACGATGCGCCTGCCCTGAAGGCCGCCCACGTGGGGCTCTCGATGGGCGACGGCACCAGCGTGGCCAAGGAGGCGAGCGACATCACCATTATGGACAACTCCTTCGCCAGCATCACGCGCGCCGTCATGTGGGGCCGCTCGCTCTATCGCAACATCCAGCGCTTCATCCTCTTCCAGATGACCATCAATGTCAGTGCCTGTCTCATCGTCTTCTTTGGCTCGTTCCTAGGCACAGCCTCCCCGCTCACCGTCACGCAGATGCTGTGGGTCAACCTCATTATGGACACCTTCGCCGCAATGGCATTGGCCTCCCTGCCGCCTTCGCCCGAAGTGATGAAGAGCAAGCCGCGCCACCGCGACGACTTCATCATCACCCGTCCCATGTGGCGAGGCATCCTAGGTATGGGCGTCTTCTTCACCGCCCTACTCCTGGGCTTGGTGGTCGTATTCCGCAACGCCAGCTTCGGTCCTATCGGCAGCGAATCGCTCTTGCAATTCAGTTGGACTGACCCCGCGCACGAGATGACCACCTACGAAGGTGCCGTCTTCTTCACCCTCTTCGTCATGTTGCAGTTCTGGAATATGTTCAACGCCAAAGCCTTCCTCACAGGCCACAGCGCCTTCCACGACCTCAAATCCGATCGCGGTTTCCTCCTGGTAAGCCTACTAATCGTACTGGGCCAAATTCTCATAGTAACCCTAGGCGGCCAAATGTTCCAAGTCTGCCCCCTCTCCCTCACCGACTGGGCCCTCATCATAGGCGGCACCAGCATCATCCTCTGGGCAGGCGAACTCCTCCGCGCCATCCAGCGATAGGGTGGGTGTAGGGAGTTTGTACTCATTGCCAAGGCCAATGGAGTAACGTGAAAGTACCGAGGGAATCGGAGTAACGTGAAAGTACCGCACCTTGCTTGGGTGAGTAAGGAGTTCGTACTCATTGGTTGTGTGCTTAGAAAGAAATCTGTGTTTATCCTATACTTTACAC
>CAMBWV010000059.1 GCA_945871755.1 uncultured Bacteroidales bacterium | reverse complement strand
CAATGAGAACAAACTCCGTACTCACACCTTGCAAGGTGCGGTACTTTCACGTTACTACCTTGGAAAAAACCGAGGAAACGAGGGGTTTCCCGTGCTTTTAAGGCCTGAGAAGGGGTTTCCGCTTTCCGCTTTTCGGAAAATGCGGTAAAAAACTCAACTTTTTTTTGAAAAACTTTGTGCGTTTATATTTTTTACCTAATTTTGGGAATCCAATGTGAGGCAACGCATCATTCTTCCTGTACGCGGGGACTTCCGCTGCGGGAAAATGGGGCGTCTGGTTCGCATTTATATTCCGTCTAAATAACCTTATAATCATATCACTATGTGCTATTTAAGATTTGACAAGACGCAGATGACAAATCTTCAGGACAGCCTGTTCAAGGAACTCCTGATTACAAATGAGTCGGGTGCGTATTGTTCGACTACATTGGTAGGTTGCAACATCCGAAAATATCACGGCTTGCTGGTTGTGCCCGTTCCCAACCTGGACGACGAGAACCATGTGCTCCTCTCGTCCCTCGATGAGACGGTCATTCAGCATGGCGCTGAGTTTAATCTCGGTCTGCACAAATACCAAGGAGAAAATTATAGTCCCAAAGGCCACAAATACATTGTGAGCTTTGAGTGGGATAAAGTGCCAACCTGGATCTATCGTATCGGAGGCGTGCTCCTGAAGAAGGAAATCGTTTATCGTACGGATAGGTTCAGACTTTTTGTTCGTTACACCCTGCTGGAAGCACACTCCGAAACGACGCTCCGCCTCAAACCCTTCCTGGCTTTCCGCAGCGTTCGTCAGTGGACACACGAGAACGGCGTTGCCAACACGGGATATACGCCCATCAAGAACGGTATCAAGATGTGTATGTACGAAGGTTATCCCGACCTCTACATGCAGACCACGGCCAAGAGCGAATTCCACTACGAGCCGAACTGGTATCGCGGCATGGACTACCCGAAGGAGCGCGAACGTGGTTACGATGCCACCGAAGACCTGCTGGTGCCTGGTTATTTCGAAATGCCTATCAAGAAGGGCGAAAGCATTATCTTCACCGCTTCCCTCAAGGAGAAAGATCCGAAGATGTATGCACCCATCATGGAAGCCGAAATCGAAAGCCTCGACCGCCGCGACAGTTTCTATCACTGCCTGGTCAACGCTGCTCACCAGTTCCACGTACAAAAGGACAACGAAGAGTATATCCTGGCAGGCTATCCTTGGTTCAAGTGCCGCGCCCGCGACACATTTATCTCCCTGCCTGGCCTCACGCTGAGTATTGGCGAGGTGGACCGCTTCGAACGCTACATGAAGACGGCCGCCAAAGGCTTGCGCGAATTTATGAATAAGGAGCCGATGACCGTTGCCATCTATGAGATGGAACAGCCCGACACCCTGTTGTGGGCGATGTGGTGCATCCAGCAATACGGCAAGTATGTAGGCCGCGCCAAGTGCTACGAAATGTATGGCGACCTGCTCAAGGAAATGCTCGACTTCATCTGGAGCGGCAAGCACACCAACCTCTTTGTTCACGACAACGGACTGCTTTATAGCAACGGCCGCGACCGCGCTGTCACTTGGATGAACTCCACCGCTGGTGGCCGTCCCATCGTGCCGCGCTCGGGATATATCGTAGAATTTAACGCCCTCTGGTACAACGCCCTCAAGTTCTCTGAGCAGCTCTTGGCCGAAATCGGTGGCGAAACCAATACGGTCAGCGCCAAGAAGTGCGGCGAGATGGCCGAACTCGTAGGACAGAGTTTCAAGAATACCTTCCTCAATGAGCACGGTTACTTGCTCGACTACGTAGATGGCCAGATGATGGACTGGAGCGTTCGCCCGAACCAGCTCTTCGCCATCGCCCTCGACTTCTCACCGCTGGATGTTCGTCAGCGCAAGGGTGTGCTGGACATCTGTACCAAGGAACTGGTGACGCCCAAGGGCATCCGCTCCCTCTCTCCGAAGAGCGGCGGCTACAACCCCATGTATATCGGACAGCAGACGCAGCGCGACTATGCCTACCACCAAGGTACTGCGTGGCCTTGGCTGACGGGCTTCTATCTCGAGGCTTATCTGCGCGTCTATAAGATGAGCGGTGTTAACTATATCGAACGCCAGTTGATTGGCTTCGAGGAGGAACTCTTCTACCACTGCGTAGGAACCATCCCCGAACTCTTCGATGGTAATCCCAGATTCAGTGGCCGCGGTGCTATCTCGTTCGCCATGAACGTGAGCGGCATCCTCCGCGCCATCCGTCTGCTGGAGAAATACAAGATTGAGGACTAAGACTACACGGGTGCCCTCCCCTCCAGGGCTTTCCCAAGGAGAGGGCGCACCTAGTCCTACTATGAGCAAGGCGCAACGGACACACACCTATATATAATAAGGTATAGTAAAGGTCCGCCTGCCAACTGAAAACACTTGTTACCTAATAATACACACCCGATATGAAAGTATTAATGTTCGGATGGGAGTTTCCGCCTCATATCCTCGGCGGACTCGGCACAGCCAGTTATGGTATCACTGCCGGATTGGCCAAACAACCCGACATGCACATCACCTTCTGCATCCCCAAACCCTGGGGCGATGAAGACAAGAGTTTTATGAATATCATCGGTCTGAGCGAAACGCCTGTCGTATGGCGCGACGTCAGCCGTGAATACGTAGAACAGCGATTGGGCAGCAAAATGACGCCCGAGCAGTATTTCGCGCTCCGCGACCATATCTACGCAGACTTCAACTACCGCCACACCAACGACCTTGGCTGTATTGAGTTCTCGGGCCGCTATCCGCAGAACCTCTACGAGGAAATCAACAACTACTCCATCGTGGCCGGCGTCATCGCACGCCAACAGCAGTACGACATCATCCATGCACACGACTGGCTGACCTATCCCGCAGGCATTCACGCCAAGAACGTGAGCGGCAAGCCCCTCGTCATCCACGTTCACGCTACCGACTTCGACCGTAGCCGCGGCAATGTCAACCCCACGGTATATAGCATTGAAAAGGATGGTATGGACCACGCCGACCTCATTATGTGCGTGAGCGAACTGACGCGCCAGACCGTTATCAACCACTATCACCAAGACCCCGCCAAGTGTATTGCCATGCACAACGCGGTTTATCCCCTCAGCCCCGAAATCCAGGAAATCGTGGCTCAGCGCAAGCCCGAAAGCGAGCGCAAGGAGAAGGTCGTTACCTTCCTTGGCCGTATCACGATGCAGAAGGGCCCCGAATATTTCGTGGAAGCTGCCGCACTCGTGCTCCAGCGTACGCGCAACATCCGCTTCTGCTTCGCTGGCTCAGGCGATATGATGGAAGAGATGATAGAACTGGCAGCCCGCCGCGGCATTGCCGACCGCTTCCACTTCCCTGGCTTCATGAAGGGCAAGCAGGTTTATGAATGCTTCCGCGACAGCGACGTTTACGTCATGCCCTCCGTCAGCGAGCCCTTCGGTATCTCGCCCCTCGAGGCTATGCAGTGCGGCGTACCCTCCATCATCAGTTACCAGAGCGGTTGCGCCGAGATTCTCAACAAATGTATCAAAACCGACTACTGGGATATCCACGCTATGGCCGACGCTATGTACTCCATCTGTACCAACGAAGGACTCTACAAGTACCTCCAGGTGGAAGGCAAAAAGGAAGTGGACCAAATCACTTGGGAGAAAGTGGGCGAACGTATCTACAACGCTTACAACCAAGTCATCGAAAAGTATAACCGATAACCGAATCTAAAAAAGAAAATCTGATATGAAAACCGTTTGTTTATATTTTGAGATTCACCAGAATATTCATCTGAAGCGCTACCGTTTCTTCGACATCGGTACGGACCACTACTATTACGATGACTACGAGAACGAGCGTTCCATCTCCGAGACCGCCGAGCGTTCCTACGTTCCCGCTCTCGAAGCCCTCATCGAAATGGCCGAGCGCTATGGTAGTTATTTCAAGTGCGCCATCTCCCTCTCGGGCTGCGCCATCGAACAGTTGGAGAACCACGCTCCCCAGGTGATTGAGTTGCTCCAGAAGTTGGGCGAAACGGGCTGCGTAGAATTCCTTGCCGAACCCTACAGCCACGGCTTCTCCTCGCTCAAGAACCCCGAATGTTTCAAGGAAGAAGTGACTCGCTTGTGCAAGAAGGTGAAAGCCCTCTTCGGCCAAGAACCCAAGATCTTCCGCAACAGCTGCCTTATCTACTCCGACGAAATCGGTGAAATGGTGGCCAACATGGGCTTCAAGGGTATGCTTGCCGAAGGCGCCAAGCACGTGCTCGGATGGAAGAGCCCGCACTTCGTTTACCACTGCAACCGCAACCCGAACCTCAAGCTCCTGCTCCGCGACTACAGCCTGTCCGAGGACATCAGCTTCCGCTTCAACGACTCCTCCTGGAGCGAATATCCCCTCTTCGCAGACACCTACGCTAACTGGATTGCCAACCTGCCCGAAGAAGATCAGGTTATCAACCTCTTCATGGAGCTCTGCGCCCTCGGTATCTTCCAGCCCCTGTCCTCCAATATCCTCGAGTTCATGAAGGCCCTGCCCGAACAGCTCAAGCAGCGCGGCGTTGTCTTCTCCACCCCCTCCGAGATTTGTGCGAAAATCAAGTCCGTGGGCGAACTCAACGTGGAATATCCCACATCGTGGGTGGACGAAGAGCGCGACCTCTCTCCCTGGCTGGGTAACGTCATGCAGCAGGAAGCCCTCGAAAAACTCTACAGCATTGCCGACCGCGTACGCATCTGCCGCGACCGCCGTTTGATGCAGGATTGGGACTACCTCCAAGCCTCCAACAACCTCCGCTTCATGTCCACCAAGCCCAATAGTTACGGTGGCTACCGCGGTATCTACGATTCGCCCTACGATGCCTTCACCAACTACATGAACATCCTGGGCGACTTCATCACCCGCGTGAAGAACCTCTATCCCGATGAGATTGAGAACGAAGAACTCAATTCGCTTCTCACCACCATCAAGAATCAGTCCGACGAACTGACCAAGAAGGATAAGCAAATCAAGCAGTTGGAAAACATGCTGGCTAAGTTGGAAGCAAAAGAGGAAGCAGCACCCAAGGCCGAAAAGCCTGCTGCCAAGAAAGCACCCGCCAAGAAGGCACCCGCCAAGAAGGCTGAGCCAGAAGCAGAAGTAACTCCCAAGGCAGAAAAGCCTGCCCCCAAGAAGGCACCTGCCAAGAAAGCTGCGGCTAAGAAATAATAAATAAGGAGCGGGCTGCGTCTGATAAGGAGGCAGCCCACTTTATTTTCTTGACCCATTTGAACGATTCGCCTAAACGACACTCTTGTCCGGCAAAAGTTCTTCTCCGATTAACATCCTGTTCCAACACCAGCAAGGAATATATTCTGAGTCTAGGAACTTGCGCGTTCCATATTGCTCAGCGTGCTCCCCTTCCAATGTTCCAGAGGATTCTAAATAACCAATTTTCACCCTAAAAACCAAAAAACTATGATGAAGAAATTCTTGTACCTCACCATTGCGGCCCTTGCACTGATAGCTTGCGGCGACGACGACCATGAAGAGAACAATCCACCGCAGGAAAAGCAGTACACCAAACTGGTTACGAGAGCAAACATGGATATTTCGCAAGAGCTCTTTCACATTGCCGACATCACCGTTTATTATATGAATGAAGCCGGCGAGGTTGTCAACGAAAGAATGACGAGCCCCGTTTGGGAAAAAACCGTCTCGCAGCCCATTCCCTGCAAAACCGGTATGGCCGTAACCTTAACCATCAAACCAGACCTCAACCCCACGGCTGAAAATAAATTCGATATCAAATATTCTGGAAAACTCACCACAACTCCTTACACGAAGAATGACGACCCAGGTGCAATGCTTAATAAAGTCTTCGGTTTGGACCTCAAAGGTGTGAGAGGCGACAAGCTGGCCGAAACCCTGTCGCATCATACCACCGAAATTGGCTACACCTATACAGCCGATGGCAAGCAGGCAGATACCAGTATTCAATGGGGATTCTAGTCAACCAGGCCTAGGTGTAAACCAGCTAATCCCTAGATTCTCAAACAGCCTCAGCGCGAATCAGAATCACAGGAACTCCTAAATATATCCATGAAGAAAATGTGCCGCACGCCATCACAAGCGTACGGCACATTTTCCGTTATTGCTGCTTGCAAAAACTCTAAATACGGTAACCATCCGAAAGCAGCCGACGTAACGTAACCATCCGAAAGCAGCCGACTTGCAAGTAACAAAAAAATCTCACGAGGTTATTCGTGAGATTTTTTATAGTAGTATGGCAACATTGCCTTGAGCTGGTCTGGCGGCGTGTCGTCTCTGAGATTCTCCAGAACGTAGTTGAGCCATGCCAATGGTTTTGGCCCTACCACCTGACAGCTCTCAATCAGCGAATAGAGTGTCCACCTCATTCTGTTTTCCATCATGGTTGCAGCAGGAAATGGTAACTACTCAGGTTGATTTATTGAGAGCTAACGTAGGGCAAGTTACTGTAACTACTCAGGTAGATTTTTAATTGCAAATTGCGCTGAAAAGAAATGTACCGCACCTTACTTGCAAGGAGTGAGTAAGGAGTTTGTACTCATTGCCAAGGCCATGGAGTAACGTGAAAGTACCG
>CAMBWV010000058.1 GCA_945871755.1 uncultured Bacteroidales bacterium | reverse complement strand
AATCCCTTCGGGCTTCCTGTTTCAACGCAGCCTGCGGCTGCTAGCTCGATAGTCGGTGTCCTCTGTGCTTTGCGCCTAAGGCGCAGAGTTAATTCCTAACTCCTAATTCCTAATTGAATAATTCCACTAAGTGAAGTCCCTACCTATATATATATGGTCTCTGCTCATCCTCCTGGCGAGTTGTTCCACGACGGAGCACTTGCCCGAAGGGGAAACGCTCTATGTCGGCATTGACGACATCAGCTATTCCGACGCACCGCAGAAAAAGAAGAAGGCTAAGAATGATTCGACGGGCGTTATCACTAGTATTGGTAATGCCGTCGTTGCCATTGACCAGGCCCTGGAAGGCAAGGCTACGCTAGACGAGACGACCGAAGAACTGAAGAAACCCGCTGCCAGCTTGACGCGCGAAGAACAGCGCGCCCTGGCCGAGAGCGAGCGCGAGGAACAGAAGAACTTCGCGACCGCACAGACCGAGGTGGAAGCCGTCCTGGCCTATGCGCCCAACAACTCCCTCTTCGGTTCGTCGTACCACCGCATCCCCTTCCCCGTGGGCCTTTGGTTTTACAACGGTTTTGTGGACAGCAAGACGAAGATGGGCAAATGGATATTCCGCACCTTTGCCGCCACGCCCGTGTGCATCAGCAACGTATCGCCCGAAACCCGCGCCCGCGTCGCCACCAATACGCTCCACAATTTCGGCTACTTCCGCGGCCGTGTGGACTACACCCTCCTGCCCCAGAAAGACCCGCGCAAGGCCAAGATTGGCTACCAAGTCGTGACGGGCCCGCTCTCCCGTTTCGACAGCATTGAATACCGCGGTTTCACGCCCTTCATGGACAGCCTGCTGCGTGCCAGCAGCCGCCTCTCCGCGCTCAAGAGCGGTGAGGCCTTCAGCGTGCTCAACCTCTCGGAGGAGCAGACGCGCATCAGCAATCTCTTCCGCGAGAACGGCTTCTACTACTATTCGCCCGAGGTGGTCACCTATCGCGCCGACACCCTCCAGCGCCGCGGCTATGTGCAGTTGCGCGTGCAGCCCGACGAGAGTGTCCACGAGCGCGTGCGCCATCCCTGGTATATCGGCCATACCTACGTCAGTGTGCGCAACAACAGCGAGGCCACCGAGGCCGACGCCAACGTGCTGACCAACACCATCCGCCGCCGCAACTATACCTACAGTTTCAGTGGCGAGAAGATTCCCCTGCGCCCCTACGTCTGGCGCAGTGCCATCAACCATCGCAAGGGCGAGCTCTACCGCCTCAGCCGTCAGCAATCAACGCTCGAGAAACTCGGTGTCCTGGGCGTGTTCAGCCAGATGGACGTGCGCTACGTGCCGCGCGATACCTCCGCCACCTGCGATACGCTCGACATCTATGTTTCGGCCACGATGGACAAACTCTACGACAGTTCGTTCGAGGTGAATGCCGCCTTCAAGAGCAACCAGCAGGTAGGCCCAGGCCTTCAGTTTGGACTGGCCAAGCGCAATGCTTTCCGCGGTGGCGAGCGCATCTCGTTCGACGTCTTCGGCTCCTACGAATGGCAGACGGGTATGGGCAGTCAGGGCGGCAGGCTGCTCAACTCCTACGAGATTGGCACGAAGTTGGCCTTCGACTTCCCGCGCTTCATCTTCCCGGGTGTCCATCGCCGCCGTTTCCGCTTCCCCTCCTCGACCACCTTTGCCCTCGATGCCGACTGGAAAAACCGCTCGGGCTTCTTCAATATGGTCAACATGGGCATCAGTGCCACCTACAAATGGCAGCGCCGCGCCTCCCAGCACCACGAACTCACCCTCTTGAGCCTCAACTACGACAAGATGCTGAGCACCACCGCGCAGTTTGACTCCATCATGCAGGCCAACCCTGCCCTCCACGTCTCCATGCGCGACCAGTTTGTGCCCTCCTTCAGCTACACCTATACCTACGCCTCCTCGCCGCGCCACCGCAATCCTGTCTGGTTGCAGTTCTGCCTCAAGGAGGCGGGCAACATTACCTCGGCCATCTACGCCGCCTGCGGCCAATCCTTCCACAAGCGGGACAAGAACCTCTTCGGCAATCCCTTTGCCCAGTACGTCAAGGCTACGGCCGAATACCACGAGACGATACGCCTCGGCGGCTCGCCGCTCAAACTGGCTGGCCGCCTCTTCGCGGGCGCCATTTATAGCTATGGCAACTCCCAGCGTGCGCCCTATGCCGACCAGTTCTACGTAGGCGGCGCCAACAGTGTGCGCGGCTTCACCGTGCGTACCATCGGCCCAGGCCGCTACAAGTCGCCCGACAGCAAATACGCCTACATTGACCAGACGGGCGACGTCAAGCTCGAGGCGAACCTCGAACTGCGAGCCCCCATCTTTGGCGACCTCGGTGCGGCTGTTTTCCTCGATGCGGGCAATGTGTGGCTCCTCCGCGGTGACCCCGCGCGCCCCGGCTCGAAGTTCACGCTCAACAATCTGCGAGAGTTTGCCGTGGGCACGGGTCTCGGCATCCGCTACGACCTGAGTTTCCTCGTTCTCCGTTTCGATGTCGGTGTAGCCCTCCATGCGCCCTACGAAACGGGCAAGAGCGGTTGGTACAATATCCCCAAATTCAGCAAGGGTCTGGCCTACCATTTCGCCATTGGCTATCCCTTCTAAGGGTTTTCTTCAAGCTCCCTGTCCATTCCCATGATCCTACAAGTTCTGGCCGCCATGGCCGCCTATTTCCTGTTGCTGCTCTTCGTATCGCGACGCAGCGGCAGTACAGACAACAACGACACCTTCTTTCGCGCAGGCCACAGTTCCCATTGGGGAATGGTGGCCTTCGGTATGATTGGGGCCAGCATCTCGGGCGTCTCCCTCGTTTCCGTTCCCGGCTGGGTGGGCACGACGGGCATGACGTATCTGCAGATGTGCATGGGTTTTGTCCTGGGCTACGCGGCCGTGGCCTTCGTGCTCCTCCCCCTGTATTATCGGTTGCGACTGACCAGCATCTACGGCTACCTCGGCCAACGCTTCGGCCAGCGCGCCCACCGCACGGGCAGCCTCTTCTTCGTCATCAGCAAACTCACGGGAGCGGCGGCGCGTATGTACTTGGCCTGCCTTGTGCTCCACGAATTTGTGGCGCGCCCGCTGGGCATTCCCTTCGCAGTGACGGTGCTCGTTCCCCTCCTGCTCATCTGGTGCTACACGCGCCGCAGTGGCATCGCCGCCCTCGTGCGCACCGATGTGCTCCAGACGGCCTGTCTCCTGCTGAGTGCCGCCATCCTGCTATGGGCAGCAGCCGACGCGTTGGGCTTGAACTGGCTAGGGGCCGTCGAAACGATTAGCCGCTCGCCGCTCAGCCAGGTGTGGGAATGGGATGCACAGTCGCCGCAAGCTTTTTGGCGACAGTTCCTCAGCGGCGTATTTATCGTTATCGTCATGACGGGCCTCGACCAGGACATGATGCAAAAGAATCTCACCTGCCGCTCCCTCCGCGAGGCGCAGCGCGATATGTGCACCTACGGCCTCTGCTTCGTGCCCGTCAACCTCCTCCTGCTAGGCCTCGGTGTCCTGCTCCACAGTGTCTGTATGGCCAAGGGGCTGGCCATCCCCAGCCGCGGCGACGAACTCCTGCCCACGGTCATCGCCTCGGGCGTGCTGGGCACGTGGGTGACGATACCTTTCAGCATTGGCCTCATTGCCGCCGCCTTCTCCAGCGCCGACTCTGCCCTGACTTCGCTGACCACGAGTGTCTGTGTGGACCTCCTGCAACTGGAGCGTAAGGACACGAGCGAGGCCCAGCAGTCGCGCCAGCGCAGCCTCGTTCACATCTGCATCGTAGCGGCCTTCCTAGCCTGCGTCCTAGTATTCTACCATGCGGGCAGCGGCAGCGTCATCGACCTCATCTATCGCCTAGCCTCCTACACCTACGCCCCGCTCCTCGGCCTCTACGCCTTCGGCATGCTGACGCGCCGCCGCGCCGCCGACCGCGCCATCCCCTACGTAACCCTAGCCACCCCCGCCCTTTGCGCCGCCCTAGACTGCCTAGCCCCCCAATACCTCAACTACCACTTCGGCTACGAACTCCTAATGGTAGGCGGCGCACTTACCTTCCTTGGACTTTGGGCTACGAGTTTTAGAGATTAGAGTTTAGAGAGATTAGAGAGCTTAGAGCTTAGAATTAGAATTTAGATCATAGTTCTAATCTCTAATCTCTAACCTCTAATCTCTAATCTCTAATCTCTATAATCTCTAAGCTATTCCCCCGTCCATCTGATGATTTCTATCATGTTTTCATGTTTTTCAAAATCATATTTATAACTTTGCGCCATAAATTCAAAATGGTAATTTGAAAAACGAGAGTATATGATAACAAAAGAGATACTGAAACAGGTGTTGGTTTCCAATCAAAAGGATGTGGAGAGATTCCAACTGGTGCATAGGGAATTGCCTTCGGCTGATTTCCCTTGTCATGTCTTGATGGGTGTCAGACGTGCGGGAAAGTCTTTCATGCTGTTCCAGAAAATGCAGGAAATGCTTGCAGGCGGACATGGCTGGGACGAGATGCTTTACCTCAACTTTGAGGACGACCGTCTGGCATTGTTCGAGATGTCCGACTTCAATCTGATACTCGAAGTCCATGCTGAGATGTATGGAAAGCGCCCGATGATGTTTTTGGATGAAGTGCAGGTGATAGACGGATGGGAGAAATTTGCCCGTCGGGTAGCAGATACGAAGTATTCAGTGTGGATTACCGGTAGCAATGCCAAGATGCTTTCTTCAGAGGTAATGACGACATTAGGCGGCCGCTATCTTTCTACAGAGGTTTATCCATATAGTTTTCAGGAGTATCTTGCCGTTAAGGACGTTGCATACGACAGCATGTCACTGCTGGGCACAGAGACGAGAGCGGCTGTGACACGGACATGGAATGAGTATCTGTCTTGGGGCGGATTGCCCGAATCGGTCAACCTGTCTGTCAAGCGGAGCTACCTCAGCAGTACGTTTCAGAAAATCTATTTGGGAGACATCTGTAGCCGAAACAAGATATCCAATCCTCTCCTGCTGCAACTGATGTTGAAGAAACTGGCAGAGAGCATTTGCCAGCCCATTACCTATAATCGTTTATCGCATGTGCTGTCATCCGTGAGCGGAAAGATTACCATGCCCACGGTCAGCAAGTATATAGAGTTTTGCGAACAGGCATGGCTGCTTCTGCGACTGAGGAATGTCTCTGCTCCGTTTGCAGAGAAGGAGACCGCCTGCAAGTATTATTTCGTGGACAACGGCGTGGTCAATCTCTTTCTTCTTGGTGGCGAGACCCTGCTGCTGGAGAATACGGTTGCACTCGCACTTTTCCGGAGATATGGTCATGACCTCAGCCATGAGCGGGTATTCTTCTACAACGACAAGGTGGAGGTTGGCTTCTATGTGCCGGAGGATGAGCTTGCCATTCAAGTTTCATACAGCATGGCGCAGTCGGCAGAAACCTTTCAACGTGAAGTTACCGCATTGAAAAAGTTACCGAGCGTTCTTCCTTGCCGCAGACGTCTGGTACTGACTAATGATGAGTCAGGGCAGGTGGATGATGAGTATGGAACCATAGAGATTATGCCAGCATGGAAATGGTTATTGTCATCCTTTGAAACTAATTTATAGTACGTACCATATATATATTACTGTCCGCTAAACAATAGCTGCGATGAAGGTTGCTATGTTGAGCGGACAGTAATATATATAATAAGGTATAGGAAACGTCTAAATAAGGTCGTCATCAGCAGACGCGCTCCCCGTCTTCTCCTTCATCGGATGCTCGCGGCTGTCCGTCCTCGCATCGTATTCCCAAATCTGCTCCTCCATCGGTTGCCACTCCAGGCTGGTATTCTTGGCGAGGTCGCGCACAGCCTTCGGCACATGGTAATGGCGCGCCAGGCCCATGGTCAGTACGCTGAAGCGCACACCGCCCGCCTCGGCCAACGTCTGGGCACACGATAGAATGGTGCTGCCCGTGGTTAGAATATCATCGACGAGGAGAACGTGGCGGCCCGCTACTAGCTCGGGGCGCACCAGGCGGAAGATGTCCTTGACATTCTTGCTGCGCTCATAGGTGTTGAGGTGCGTCTGCGTGGGATTGTCCACGTGGCGCTCAACGGCTTCTTCGCACACAGGAATCCCCGTGAGGGCCGCAATGCCGAGGGCCAATTGCGTGGACTGATTGTAGCCGCGCTGCTGCAGCCGCCGGGCCGACAGCGGGATGGGAATAATCAGGTCGATGGTGGAGAAGAAGTCCGTATCGGCCAGGTCCTCGGCCATCATACGCCCAAAGAAATGTCCCACCTGCGGTCGGCGGCGCTCGTATTTCAGGCGCATGAACGGCTGGTGGGAGGGACTACCTGGAATGTAGTACATGAAGGCGCTGGCCCGCTCAATGTCAATCTTGCCCCAAAACAAACGCTCCACACCATTGCCGGGCTGGGCGTGGATGCGCGTCCGCGGCAGGGAGAACACGCACGTGGCGCAGAGTTCCTCCTCGCGCACACTCAGTCGCGCACCGCATTGGATGCAACGGACGGGGTTGATGATGCGCCAAAGGTGCAGCAGAATTTTCTGGAGCGATTGCCACATGAGAGAGGGGGGGCGATGATTACTTGCGATAATACTTCTTTGCCTCGGGCATGCAGGAGCGGATATT
>CAMBWV010000057.1 GCA_945871755.1 uncultured Bacteroidales bacterium | reverse complement strand
CCAAGGTAATCAACGTGACTTGGAATGGACCTTTTAATTATTCATCAACAGTAGGAGATGCGAAATGGTATCTTATGACATTGGGAAAAGCGGATAATGGAAATCTCCCTGTAGTGCGCTACAATTCTAACAACAATTATATTACTCTTGAACAGGGAGACAACACCTTCACTTATGCCAAGAACGACCAGTGGGCTTTTGTGGGAAATCCTTTTGACGGATTTAAGATTTACAACCGCGCCCTTACTAATGGTCGCTTGATTTCTTCCACAACAATGAGTGACGGTGAGGGACAAAGCACCTTCCCGTATGTTAGCGCAGATGCACTCCAATCTGGATACACTGAAACTTGGGACATTCATGAACAACGTACAGGTGGAAATCAGACTGCGATTTCAGACGGATTTGCAATAAGCCAACATGGTACTCCTGCCAACAAGATGAATCGTCGCTGGCAAACCTACGCAAATAATAAAACTACTGATTTCCGCATGGCATATTGGACAGGAGGATCTGACAATGGTAGCACATTCACCGTCAGCCAAACTAACCTACCTAACATCACCCTCAACCCAGTGGAAGGCCCATCCTACGCTTCCTTCTTTGTGGATTATCCCGTGGTGGTTACTTCCAACAATGTCAAAGTTTATACAGGCACTATCAATGGCAACAGTTTGGAAATGACAGAGGCCGGTGATAAAATCATTCCTGCAAATGTAGGTGTGGTTCTTATCAGCGAAACAGGAGCCCCTACGGCTGAAATCTCTATTTCGGATGAGGCTGGCACACTGGCACTTGGCAGCCTGACAGGTACGACTACAGGACTAAATATCGGAGGCCAGCAGAGCAACTACCTCGTACTGGGCCGCAAAACAGGTGATACGAACAAAGTAGGATTCTATCAACCGACAGGCACTCAGATTCCTGCCAATAAGGCATATATTTACCTAGCAGGTGGCAACGTGCAAGGTCTGGCGTTTAACTTTGATGGCGCAACGACCGACATCAACAATATTTCCGCTGCTACGAATAAGCAGGAAATCTACGACCTCAGCGGCCGCCGCGTGATGAAAGCCAATAAGGGCCTCTACATCATCAACGGCAAAAAATGCTTCATCAAATAACAGCCCAACCATCAAACGCTATCAGTAACCATGAAAAAATACATACAACCTCGCAGCTATATGGTAGATATGGTCATGGAGAGCCAGCTCACCAGCATGAATGCAAACTCTGAGTCAACCACAGACGACTTCTGGACAAACAAGAAAAACCAAGAAGAAGATTATGAGGAAATAACGAACCTCTTCTGGAGCGATACAGAACTCTAATTCTAGACATTCACGATGTGTATCTAGGAGAAGGGCAAACCCTCGCCCATGGGCGGCCAGCCCGTCCGGCACGGTGAGCGCACGATAAAGGAATACACCCGGTGTTCCCTTCGCCCCTTCCCCCAAACACATCCCGATAAATAGCAAACAGGCAGGCCGACCGCTAGGGTTGACCTGCCTGTTTTTATGTGGCACGACTATATCGTGTAAGAGCGCTATCAACGGAAATTGCACATCACAGATGGGCGAGGAGCGACTGGAGATTGGAGGTGAAGAGGCGGACGGAGATGGCGAGGAGGATGATGCCGAAGAATTTGCGCATCAGGTAGATGGCTGACTTGGAGATGATTTCCTCCACGCGCTTGGTGGCCAGCAGAACAATAAAGACGAAGACGAGATTGAGGAAGAGACCAATCATGATGTTGGGCGTGGCGTATTCGGCACGGAGGGAGAGCAGCGTGGTGAACGAGCCTGGGCCTGCCAACAGGGGGAAGACAACGGGCACGAGGGTGGCCTCTTGGATGGGCCCTGTATTCTTGAAGATTTCCACGTCGAGTATCATCTCAAGGGCCATCATAAAGATAACCAACGAGCCTGCCACGGCGAAGGATTCAATATCTACGTTGAAGAGGCGCAGGAGACAATCGCCAGCAAAGTAGAACGCTACGAGCAGTCCACCCGAGATGAGTGTGGCCTTGGGCGCACTGACGGGGCGGCCGTTCGCCTGGAGGTTGATAAAGATAGGCGTGGAGCCCAGCACGTCGATGACGGCGAAGAGAACGATAAAGGCGCTGGCCATCTGCTGCCAGTCCAGACGCGAAATAATGTAATGGATGTCCATCATAAGTCAAGGAGTCATTCCGCTCTGTCCTTCTACAACTGGTAAGGGCAGGCGAGAGGTGATTTCAAGTTAGAGATACGTATTTAGGAAGTAGGAAAGGGTGTCTCGGTAGGCTTGCGGGTGGTCGTGGTAGGATTCGGCGTGGGCCGCCCCAGGTGCCAGCCACAATTTCTTCGGACCAGGATGGGCGGCGTAGAGGGGATGCACCATCGCGGTGGGCACATAGTCGTCGGCTGTGCCGTGGATGAAGAGCATCGGACGGCGACAACGCTTCACAGCCTCAAGGGCCGACGCCTCGGTGAAGTTCCAACCGAAACGCACATCACACATCCACGAGGCCAAGGGCAACAGCGGGAAGGCTGGCAGGTGGAACTGCTCGCCCAGTTCCTTCTCAAACTGCGCCTCCACACTCGTAAAGCCACAGTCCTCCACGAAGGCGCGAACGTAGGGCGGTTGCGGTTCGCCCGAGAGCATCATCGTGGTGGCCGCGCCCATTGAAATGCCATGGACCACGGCGCGCAGGCTGTCGGCCTCGGAGGTATCTGCAAGGGGAAAGAGTCTGGGCAGCAGGGCTACCCATTGCTGCACGTCGAGGCGGTCGAGCCAGCCCATCTGAATGTGCGTGCCGCCGCTCGTACCCGCATAGCGGAGATCGGGCAAGAGGATGTTGTAGCCTAGTTCGCGCTCGTACATCCTTCCTAGGTGCATCATGCGCACCGCGTTGTCGGTATAGCCATGCACGAGTACGGCCGTGCGGCCCTGCGAGCGCGGATTGCGCACATAGAAGGCGTGCAAGTGCGTGCCGTCCTTGGCCGTGATGGTCGTATCGCGCAGGGCGTGGCAGTGCACAAGGCTGTCGTGCCACGGGCGCGTGTCGGGATATTCGCGATAAAGCCTCGCCCACGTATCGGCCACGGCTTCGCGCTCGGGCTGGAGGGCATAGTGGAGAAGATATGCCGCTGCGCTCAGCAGGGCAACGGACAGCAGTAGGACTACTCCTCCTATAATAATATAGCGACGGCGCATAACATCTGATTTGAAGGGTGGAAGACTACAGGCCCAACCGCTCGGAAATCTCCAGCATGGCCTGGATGGGACGGAGTGCTGCCTCGGTGATTTCGGCGGGCACCTGCACCTCGGGCTGCTCGTAGCGCAGCGTGTTATATACCTTCTCGAGGGTGATGAGGCGCATATAGTTGCACTCGTTGCAGGCACAGGTGGAGTCGTCGGGCGGCACGGGAATGAAATGCTTGTTCGGGGCTTGGCGCTGCATCTCGTGGAGGATGCCGCTCTCGGTCACAACGAGGAAGGTGTCGCTCTCGCTGCTGACGGCATAGTTCAACAGGCGCGCGGTGGAGCCCACCACATCGGCCAACTTGACAATGGCGCCGCGACACTCGGGATGCACGAGTACCTTTGCCTCGGGATATTGCTGCTTGAGGGCCACGAGTTTCTCCACGGAGAAGCGTTCGTGCACGTGGCAGGCACCATCCCACAAGAGCATCTCGCGACCCGTGATGGCATTCAGATAGGAACCGAGATTGCGGTCGGGGCCAAAGATGAGGGGCTGGTCCTGCGGAAAACTCTCGACTATCTGGCGCGCGTTGCTGGACGTAACGACCACGTCGGTGACGGCCTTGACGGCGGCAGATGTATTGACGTAACTGATTACCTTGTGGTCGGGATGCGCATGTACAAATTCGGCGAAGGCATCGGCGGGACAACTTTCCGCCAAGGAGCAGGTAGCGCTCAGGTCGGGAATGAGCACCTTCTTCTGCGGGCAGAGGATTTTGTTGGTCTCGCCCATAAAGTGGACGCCACACATGACGATGATGTCCACATCGGTCTTTGCGGCGCGCTGTGCTAGGGCCAAACTGTCGCCCACGAAGTCAGCGATGTCCTGCACGGCTCCTTCGGTATAATAATGTGCCATGATGATGGCATTCTTCTCTTTACAAAGTCGACGAATCTCCGACTTCAAGTCAATGCCCGCGGGTATGGGGGCGTTTACATAGGGAGTTTCCATATTTTTTGGGGATTGAAAAATAGCAATTTGAAAGGTAAGCGGCCAGGAATTAGTGGGCGAACCAACTCAGCGGGTTGAGCTTCTCCGTATTGTGGCGCAACTGGAAATGCAGCATGGTATTGCCGTTGCCGTCGCCAGCCACTGCGCCCAGCGCTTGGCTGGTGCTCACTTGCTGTCCGCGATGCACGCCCACGCTGGCCAGGTTGGAATAAACGGAATAGTAATCGCCGTGGCGCACGATCACAGTGAACGCACCGCCAAGGTTGACCACGGCACTCACCTCGCCGTTGAAGACACTGCGCGCCTGTGCCCCACTGCGGCCTGTGAGGTTGACACCCTTGTTGTCCAGCGTCACGCCTCGGAGTCCCTGCACATTGTATTGGCCAAAGCGACTCGTAACGCTGAAACTGCCCGTAATGGGCGCGGGCAGGCGTCCGCGGTTGGCGGAAAAGTTGCTCGAGAGTTTGGCATCCGTATTGGTGAAGTTGGGCGTAGTGGGTTCGGTATTCTTCGCGGCAGTCGTCTTGTTGTTCGTCTTATTTTTTGTTGCAGCCGAGGCTTGACCCTTTTTATTTTTTCCTTGGCTATTTGCCGTTTTTGCCTTCGCAGCCTTCCTTGCATCAGCCTCGGCTTTCTTCTGGGCTTCACGGCGACGCGCTTCTTCGCGACGGCGAGCCTCTGCGCGGCGGGCTTCCTCGCGGCGGCGAGCCTCTGCGGCAGCTATTTCTTGCTGGATGAGTTTGTCAATGCGCTGGTTGAGCGTGTTGTATTCCTTGCGCTGCTGTGCGATATTTTGCTGGAGTTGCTGCTGTTGCTGATTGAGGTCGTTAACTACGGCTTCGCGCTCCTTCTTTTTGGTGTCCAGCGTGGCGCGGGTTGCCTGTCCCTGCACGAGCAAGGAATCTTTCTCGCTCTTCGCCTCGTGGAGGGCCTGCTGTTTCACGCGGAGCTGCCTTTCCTTCTGCGCGATGAGGGTGCCGTGGACTTTCTGGTTCTTCGAGAACTCTTCCATATAGCGGAGGCGGCGGTACATCGTGCGGAAGTCTTTGGCCAGGAGCACAAACGACCAACGGCTCTGTCGGGCCAAATGTTGCGAGACGTAGGTGAGGGCGCGGCGGTAGTTGGCCTTGCACTTCTCCAACTGCGATTGGAGGACGGAGATTTCGCTGTTGAGGCGGCTGATATTACCTTGCAAGGAGTCGGCCTCCGTCTGAATGCCGTTCATCAGGCGTTGGTGGTCGTTGATTTGGGCATCGAGAATGGCGAGGTTGTTCATCTGCGACCTCACGTCTCGCCGATTGGCCCGCAAGAGTTGCTCGCCCTCGTCGATTTTCTTCTTGAGCGCGGTCCGCTGTGCCTGCATCTGCTTCACCTTCTTGCTATTTTGGGCGGGTATGTACGGGCACAAGAACAGCAGGCCGAGCAGCAGGGCCACACGGCTGAGCCATCGATGGGCGGAGGGGCGTAGGGAGAGAGTCATTTACATTCCAAGGATTTGGCGGAACAGGGCGTTGGCATCCTGCTCCTTATATTTGCTGCTGACGGTGGCATGTGCGTCCCATCCGTCTTCGGTTCCGAAATTGCTCAGGCTGAGGTTGAAGCCCGCCTGCTTGGTGCCCAGCGTAACGGTGCACGACATTTGGGCGGGGAAGAGGCTGCCTGCCACCTGGCCGAACTTATCGTAGGTCCAAACGAAGTGGCCCTGTGTCGCGCTGACCGACGACTGCGGTTGCACCTCTACGCGCGCCACGCGGGCATTAGTGGTCAGCGTGTGGAAGGTATAGGCCAACCGTCCTGCCCCTTCGGCGCGGAGGAGGGTCAGGCTCTTGGCCTTCTCTACGGCAAAGTGTGCAAGGGCTTCCTCTGTCTGCGGCGTACCGGGCAGGAAGAGTTCGTTCCAAAAGAGGGCCTGCACGGCGTGGAAGTCAAGCCCAGCTTGGCGGAGGAAGGCCACATCTGCATATTTTGCCCGCACGTAGCGCTTGCCCATGCGGTCGATGAGGAGCACGTCCTGCGGCGAAAACTCCAGACGCCCCACTTCAAATCCCAGGGCGCGCAGGGAGAGTTGCACCACGTCGTCGCGCTTCATGCGGAGGTTGCCGTTGACGGTCATATCACCCAAGGAACCAACGGCATTGCCCGTCAGTTGGAATTTCACCTTGGCTGTCAGGCAGCCTGTACGCTGGGCAGCGGTGAGCACACGTGCTTTGTAGGCAGCGGCTTGTTCGGCAGCGGCGGTCGTACCTTTGGTGGTGGTCGTCGTAGCTGGCGTATCGGTCGTCACCGTACGGGTGGAACGGCAGGCGCAGAGGCTTAGGAGGACTAGGAGGAGTATTATTTGACGCGGCATTGCTTTAGTTGGGAGATTTTTCTCTTGGGATTTTGGGGAGAGGAGTTTAGAGGATATATAGAGGATTTGAGAGGATTTAGGAATTAGACCTGCTTCCAATATTATATTGACTATCGAGCTAGCAGCCG
>CAMBWV010000056.1 GCA_945871755.1 uncultured Bacteroidales bacterium | reverse complement strand
GCAGCCAGCAACCTTCATTGAATTAGAATAATTCGAGAGATTCGTGTTGAAAAAACGAATCGAATGAGTGGTGGCAGCCAGCGGACTTCATTGGATTAGGAAAATTCGAAATATTCGTGTTTTAAAAACAAGGACATTAGTCTATGTACCTAATTTAGGCGTCCTGTTTCGGTGTGTAATGATAAACATCCAGCAGGGGGGATTCGGCTACGGAGGAGATGACGTAGTCCATCATGGATGTTTTCATGCCTTCGTCTAGACGCTTGACGGCATCGCGGAGGTCGGCAGCCTGTACGAGGACGTTCTGCGAGGTTTTCTTTTCTGCACCCGTCTTTTCGTCGAGGGTGATAAAGGTGAGTTTCACCTTGAACCAGCGGTCAGCACTCTCATCGTCTGTTTCGAAGAGTTCGGCGTAGCGGGCGCGCTTGATGTCGCTCACCTGAAACTCGCCGCTCATATAGTGCTTGCGCTCTTCGATGATGCGTTCTTCGGCCTCGGTGAAACTGAGCGCATCCACCAAATAAGGTTCATTGACTTTCTTCACTTTGCCATCGTCCATCGTACGTTCGTACTTGACTTTGCATTCAAACCATTCGTTCATCATGATAGTTAGGAGTTAGGGGTTAGGAGTTAGGAGTTATTTCGTTTCGGGGCTTCGAAACTAGGTTCAGCAGCGATTGCCGAAACACTTTCCTCCTGATTTTCGCCTGCGAAATTACAGAAAACTCTGCTGAGTGCAAAATTTCTGAAAATATAATCCTCAAGAGAAGGCTGAGAAGGAAAAATTTCATTACCTTTGCACGAAACAAAAAAATCGCCCATGAAAGCCCCCTTGCATGATAGACGTGCGCTCAAGGCGCAGGCTCTATGTCGTGAACACTCCTTATATTATATATAGGCCACTGAATCCGGTATTGCCCTATCGGACTTAGTGGCTTTTTCGTGTTTTCTGGGCCAAGAAGCATCAATACAAGAATCAAGATACTATGCGAAAGGTAACATTGCTCCTCAGTGATGGAACGAAATTCCATGGAGAATCCTTCGGCTACGAGCGTCCCGTGGCTGGAGAAGTTGTGTTTAATACAGCCATGATGGGCTATCCCGAAAGCCTGACCGACCCCTCGTATGCCGGCCAGATGTTGGTGATGACCTATCCCCTGGTGGGTAACTACGGTGTGCCGCCCTTCACCACAGGCGAGCACGGCATGTGCGAGTTCTTCGAGAGTGAGCGCATCCACGTCTCTGCCCTCATCGTGGGCGACTATAGCGAGGCTTACAGCCATTGGCACGCACAGGAGAGCCTGGGCGAATGGTTGAAGCGCGAGCAGATTCCTGCCATCACGGGTGTAGATACGCGCGAACTGACCAAGGTGCTGCGCGAGCACGGCGTGATGATGGGCAAACTCATCTTCGACGACGAGCCCGACAATATCCCCGAGGCCACCTACGAGGGTGTGAACTTCGTGGAACAGGTGTCGTGCAAGGAGGTGCTGCGCTACAATCAGGGCGCCGAGAAGAAGGTGGTGCTCGTGGATTGCGGCGTGAAGAACAATATCATCCGCTGCCTGACTAGCCGCGGTGTGGAAGTGATTCGCGTGCCTTGGGATTACGACTTCAACGAACTGGAGTTTGATGGTCTCTTCTTGGCCAACGGTCCTGGTGACCCGAACACGTGCGTGAAGGCCGTGGAGAACATTCGCAAGTTCCTTCAACCCGAAGAGACACGCCCCTGTATGGGTATCTGCATGGGCAACCAACTGCTCTCCAAAGCCGCTGGCGCAACGGTCTATAAGCTGAAGTACGGCCACCGCTCGCACAATCAGCCCGTGCGCAAAGTGGGCACGAACATTTGCTACGTGACCACACAGAACCACGGCTATGCAGTGGATAGCAACACGCTGCCCGCCGACTGGGAACCCCTCTACATCAACATGAACGATGGTTCGAACGAAGGCATTCGCCACAAGACGAAGCCTTGGTTCTCGGCACAGTTCCACCCCGAGGCTTGCAGCGGTCCCGTGGACACCGAGTCGATGTTTGATGAATTTGTGAACCTCCTCAATAAGTAGAAACCTTCCGTCAAAAACATAGGAGGAAAGCAACCCTTGAAGCAGGCAGCCCTAGAAGCAGGCTAATTTGCAGACAGGCCCTTCCTCCCTACCCGATGACAAGAAAACCTCCCACTATATGGAAATCAAGAAAGTATTGCTCCTAGGCTCCGGCGCGCTCAAGATAGGTGAGGCCGGCGAATTTGACTATTCTGGTTCGCAGGCACTCAAGGCCCTCAAGGAAGAAGGCATTGAGACCGTATTGATTAACCCCAATATCGCCACCGTCCAAACGTCCGAGGGCGTGGCCGACCGTATCTACTTCCTCCCCGTGACCCCCTTCTTCGTGGAAGAAGTCATCAAGAAGGAACGCCCCGACGGCATCATGCTGGCCTTCGGCGGACAGACCGCCCTCAACTGCGGCGTGGAACTCTTCAAGAGTGGCGTGCTCGAGAAGTACAACCTGCAGGTGCTCGGTACGCCCGTTCAGGCCATCATGGACACCGAAGACCGCGAACTCTTCGTAGAACGCCTGAACGAGATTAACGTCAAGACGATTCAGAGCGAAGCCTGCGAGGACATCGAAAGCGCACGCCGCGCGGCTGCCGAGCTGGGCTATCCCGTCATCCTCCGCGCCGCCTACGCCCTGGGCGGACTGGGCTCGGGATTCTGCGACAACGAAGAGGAACTCAACCGCCTGGCCGAGAAAGCCTTCTCCTTCTCGCCCCAAGTGCTCGTGGAGAAGAGCCTCAAGGGTTGGAAGGAGATTGAATATGAGGTGGTGCGCGACCGCTTTGACAACTGTATCACCGTCTGCAACATGGAGAACTTCGACCCCCTCGGCATCCACACGGGCGAGAGTATCGTCATCGCTCCCTCGCAGACCCTGACCAATAGCGAGTTTCACAAACTGCGCGAACTGGCCATCCGCATCGTTCGCCACGTGGGCATTGTCGGTGAATGTAATGTGCAGTACGCGCTCGACCCCAACTCCGAGGACTACCGCGTCATTGAGGTAAACGCCCGCCTGAGCCGCTCGTCGGCCCTCGCCTCGAAGGCTACGGGTTATCCCCTCGCCTTTGTGGCTGCCAAGTTGGGCCTGGGCTACGGCCTCTTTGACCTGAAGAACTCCGTGACAAAGACCACCAGCGCCTTCTTCGAACCTGCCCTTGACTACGTGGTCGGCAAGTTCCCCCGCTGGGACCTCGGCAAGTTCCGTGGCGTGGACCGCGAACTGGGTTCTTCGATGAAGTCCGTCGGCGAAGTGATGTCCATCGGCCGCACCTTCGAGGAAGTCATCCAGAAAGGTTTGCGCATGATTGGCCAAGGCATGCACGGTTTCGTGGAGAACAAGGAACTGCAGATTGACAACGTTGATGCTGCCCTGCGCGAGCCGACCGACAAACGTATCTTTGTCATCGAGAAAGCCTTTGCCGCGGGTTATACGATTGACCAAATCTGGGAACTCACCAAGATTGACAAATGGTTCCTCGAACACCTATATAATATACACCTCACCGACCTCGCCCTGAAGCAGGCCAAGAGCCTTGATGACCTCAACCTCGAACTGCTCAAGAAAGCAAAGGTGCAGGGATTCACCGACTTCCAGGTGGCACGCGCCATCGGTCTGGAGCAGCAGATGGATATGGAAGAAGCCATCATGCAGGTGCGCCAGTTCCGCAAAGGCAAAGGCATCGTGCCCTACGTCAAGCAGATTGACACCCTGGCCGCAGAGTATCCCGCACAGACCAACTACCTGTACCTGACCTACGCAGGTGTGGCCCACGACATCCCCTTCGTGGACGACAAGAAGAGCGTGGTCGTTCTCGGTAGTGGTGCTTACCGCATTGGTTCCTCCGTTGAGTTCGACTGGTGCGGCGTGCAGGCACTCAATACGATTCGCAAAGAAGGCTATCGCTCCGTGATGATAAACTACAACCCCGAAACGGTTTCCACGGACTACGACATGTGCGACCGCCTCTATTTCGACGAACTCACCTTCGAGCGCGTGCTGGATGTGCTGGACCTGGAATTGCCCTACGGCGTGGTAGTTTCGACGGGCGGACAGATTCCCAACAACCTCGCCATGCGTCTGGACCAGCAGAACATCCCCATCCTGGGTACGCAGGCCAAATACATTGACAACGCCGAGGACCGCGACAAGTTCTCTGCCCTGCTCGACCGCATCGGCGTGGACCAACCCGAATGGAGCGCGCTGACTTCGATGGAAGACATCAACGCCTTCATTGACAAGGTGGGCTTCCCCGTGCTCGTGCGTCCTTCCTACGTGCTTTCTGGCGCGGCGATGAACGTTTGCTCCAACCGCGAAGAGCTGGAGCGCTTCCTCAAGCTGGCCGCCAACGTGTCGAAGAAGCATCCCGTTGTGGTAAGCCGCTTCCTTCAGCATGCCAAAGAGGTGGAAATGGATGCCGTGGCCCGCGATGGCGAAATCATTGCCTACGCCATCTCCGAGCACATCGAATATGCCGGTGTCCACTCGGGCGACGCCACTATCCAGTTCCCGCCGCAGAAACTCTATGTAGAAACGGCACGTCGCATCAAGAAAATTTCCAAACAGATTGCGGCCGAGCTGCATATCTCAGGCCCGTTCAATATTCAGTTCCTGGCGCGCGACAACGAGATTAAGGTCATCGAATGTAACCTTCGCGCCAGCCGCTCCTTCCCCTTCGTGAGCAAGGTATTGAAGATTAACCTCATTGAACTGGCCACTCGCGTTATGCTAGGTCTGCCTGTGGAGAAACCTGCCAAGAGCCTCTTCGACCTTGACTACGTGGGCATCAAGGCGAGCCAGTTCTCCTTCAACCGCCTCCAAAAGGCCGACCCCGTTCTCGGCGTAGATATGGCCTCCACGGGCGAGGTGGGCTGCTTGGGATTGGACAGCCGCACGGCACTCCTCAAGAGTATGCTCTCTGTGGGCCATCGTATTCCCAAGAAGAACATTCTCCTATCAACGGGCAACGGCAAGCAGAAAGCCGAAATGCTCACGGCAGCCAAGATGCTGGCCGACCATGGCTACAAACTCTTTGCCACGGGCGGCACAAGCCGTTATCTCACAGAGAATGGCATTGCCAACACCCTCGTATATTGGCCCAGCGAAGAAGGACAGCCCCAAGCCATTGACATGCTCCACAACAAGGAAATCGACATGGTGGTCAACGTACCCAAGAACCTCAGTTCGGGCGAACTGACCAACGGCTACAAAATCCGCCGCGCCGCCATCGACCTCAACATCCCCCTCATCACCAACGCACGCCTAGCTTCCGCCTTTATCCAAGCCTTCTGCACGGTGAAACTGGAGGACCTGGAGATTATTTCTTGGCAAGAGTTTTAGTTAGGAGTTAGGAGTGGCATTTCGCCACTCCACTCTTTCTACTCCTTATATATATACAATTCCATATTTACTAAACCCCAAAGCAATTACAAGAACCATGTATAGAACTCATACCTGTGGCGAGCTTCGTATTACGCACGTTGGCGAGAGCGTTACCCTCGCTGGATGGGTGCAGCGTAGCCGCAAAATGGGTGGCATGACCTTTATCGACCTGCGCGACCGATATGGTATCACCCAACTTGTTTTCAACGAAGAAACCGACGCCGCCCTTTGCGAGCGCGCCAACAAACTGGGACGTGAATACGTCCTGCAAGTGAAGGGTGTAGTGGCCGAACGCTACTCCAAGAACGACAAGATGCCCACTGGCGACATCGAAATCAATGTGACCGAACTCAACGTGCTCAATGCCTCCGACACGCCTCCCTTCACCATCGAAGAGAACACCGATGGCGGCGACGACCTGCGCATGAAGTACCGCTATCTGGACATCCGCCGCAGCCCCGTGCGCAGCAACCTCGAACTTCGCCACAAGTTTGCCTTTGAAGTGCGCCGCTACCTCGACGAGCAGGGATTCCTTGAGATAGAGACACCCATTCTCGTGAACAGCACGCCCGAAGGAGCCCGCGATTTCGTTGTGCCCAGCCGCATGAATCCTGGCCAGTTCTATGCCCTGCCCCAGAGTCCGCAGACGCTCAAGCAACTTTGCATGGTGGCAGGTATTGACCGCTACTTCCAGATTTGCAAATGCTTCCGCGACGAAGACCTGCGCGCAGACCGCCAGCCCGAATTCACGCAGATTGACTGCGAGATGTCCTTCGTGGAACAGGAAGATATTCTCCAGATGTTTGAGGGCATGAGCCGCCACCTCTTCAAGACCATCCTCAACATCGACATCCCCACCCTGCCGCGCATGACGTGGGCCGATGCTATGAAGTATTACGGCAGCGACAAGCCCGATACGCGTTTCGGCATGGAGTTTGTGGAACTCAAGAACCAGCAGCCCGACAATGCTTCCCGCGAATTGGTGGAAAGCATCTTCCCCGAAGGTTTTGCCGTCTTTGATGGTGCTGCCTACATCGGTGGTATCTGCTGCGAGGGCCAGGCTGTGCTCACCCGCAAGCAGCTGGACCAGCTGACCGACTTCGTCAAGCGTCCGCAGATTGGTGCCAAGGGTCTTGTCTATGCACGTGTGCAGGAGGACGGTACGGTTAAGAGCAGCGTGGATAAGTTCTACGGCCCCGAAACGCTCAACCTGCTCAAGGAAAAGATGAACGCCAAGGCTGGCGACCTTATCCTCATCCTCTCGGGCGAAGATGCCATGAAGGTGCGCAAGCAACTCTGCG
>CAMBWV010000055.1 GCA_945871755.1 uncultured Bacteroidales bacterium | reverse complement strand
GCCCTTTCAGGGCGTACTTCCAACTCCGCGCACCATGCGCGCCTGTTATTTCGATTCCTATTGGGGTATTCCCCATCCTGTACTAACCTATAATAACTAACCCCTCCCTGTCCTATGAAAAAGACACTTATTCTTTCCGCCCTCGCACTGGCATGTGTCAGTGCAGGCGCACAGGAACTGAAGGAAGGTTACATCGTCTGGGGAACGTCCAGCGACAAGATGGGTCAGACCATCACCGACTGGCAACCGGGCCAAACCCTCTCCGAAGACGACAACTTCTTCATCTCCCGTATCAAGCCCAAAGCGCGCTTCCGCAATGTCGCCACACAGGTGCGGCAGAACATCACCGAAGCCAACGACAAGAAACTCATCGCCTGGATTCCCGTCAACGATGAGGCGAAGAACGCACTGCCCGACGGCGTGTTCGACTCCGAAGTGTTCACCCTCTGGCCCTACGTGACGCACTGGGGCAACTGGAGCGCACCCCTCGGCCGTGTGCCAGCCGCCTTCCTCGATGTGGCCCACAAGAACGGTGTCGGCGTATCGTCCGTGGCCGGCATTCCCTATGGCAACCTGATGCAGGCGGGCAACTGGGAGGCTAATCTCTTGGCCATCGCCAACGCAGGTGCCGACAAGATGGCCCAGTTCCTCCACTACTACGGTGTGGACGGCCTCGGCTACAACTCTGAGTTCTCCGGTGGTTTCGCCGTTCAGAAGGCGCTGATTCCCTACCACGTAGCCCTGGTCAAGAAGATGAAGGGCGACTATGCCAATCCCGTATTCGAGAACTTCTGGTACGACGGCACGAACGACAACGGCGTGATTACCTTCGACCAGGGTTTGGGCAACCACAACCAGAAGACTTTCGGCGACAAGGACAACGTGGCCGCAAGCCTCTTCTTCAATTACAACTGGAACCGCGCCACACTCCTGAGCAACTCCGTCACCAAGGCAAACGCACTGGGCCGCGACCCGCTCGACCTCTACGCAGGCGTGAATATGCAGGGTAACGAGCCCGCCACCAACAACTGGCCCCTGCTCAAGGACTATCCCATCTCCGTGGGCCTCTGGGGTGCACACAGCAAGAATATGTTCTGGGAAAGCCGTGGCGAAAAGGGTAGCGACCCCGCCATCAAGCAGAACACGTACATGCTGCGCACCGAGCGCTGGTTTACGGGCGGTAGCCGTAACCCTGTGACCTGTCCCGAAGTGATCGTTTCCAACAAATACAACGCCGACAACTTCAGCTTCCACGGCATGTCCTCCTTCATGTCCGCGCGCTCCTCGCTGAGCTGGAACCTGAGCGAAGAGCCGTTCATCAGCTACTTCAACCTGGGTAACGGTAAGTTCTTCAACTGGCAAGGCGTGCGCCAGAACGACAACAGCTGGTACAACGTGGGCGTGCAGGACTACCTGCCGACGTGGCGCTGGTGGTTTGCCGACAAACTCCTCGGACGTACGGCAGCCGATGTGCCCGCCACGGGTATGGATGCCGAATTCGTGTGGGACGATGCCTATGTGGGCGGTTCGTGTCTGCGCATCTTCGGTTCGACCAACAGCGAATACCTCCACCTCTTCAAGACCCAGTATGCCCTGCAAATGGGCGACGTCATCACCCTGCGCTATAAGCTGCGCAGCGGTTCAACCGACCTCAGCCTCGTGCTGACAGCCGAAGGCCAGGAAGGCACAGCCATCGACGAGAACGCCTTCCAGCTTTGCAGCAAAGGCCAGCTGGCCGACGAGGATACTTGGATGGAGCGCACCTTCACCGTTGACGGCAATCTGGCTGGCAAGACCCTCGCCATGATTGCCCTCCACTTCACCAACACAACGGCTGCCGACCTCCTCCTGGGCGAGTGCTCCATCGTGCGCGGCACATCCGCTGCTCCTGCCAAGCCGCAAATCACCAAGGCACAGGTGCTGGCCTACAGCCGCCTCGGCGTGGATGGCAAGATTATCTTCAACATGCCCAACGACAAAGCCACTGGTGAACCTTGCTACAACATCGACGTCAACACCGCCCTCTTCAAACTCTACGCACAGCAGGAAGGCAAAGAACCCGTGCTCATGGGCCTGACCACCTCTTGGGCAGGTATGTTCTACAGTGTGCCTCTGCAACTCAAAGATGCTTCGCAGAAAGTACGCTTCGGTGTGGCCGCTGTCAGCCTGGATATGAAGAGCGACTCCGAAATCGCTTGGAGCGATTACATGGAGGCTGGTACCTATATATATAATGACGACGTGCAGTGCAACAAGAACGTCATCAAGCCCGGCGAAACCTTCGAGATGTCCTATGTAGATCCCATGCACGAATCTGCCACTTGGACACTCTATGACGTGATGGGCAACAAAGTGTTCGAGCAGACGGGCCACACGATTACCGTGGAAGGCTTGCCCAACCTAGGTAGTTACGACCTCGTGGTGAAGGGCGCAGAATACAACGCCGCAGGCACCGCTCGTCCTGAGACAGAGCGCCGCTTCAGCAGCTTTATCCAGATTACCAGCGAAGGCGTGGGCGCACTGCCCGAAATCTATACGCTCACCGCTAACGGCGAAGAGGCCGACATCGAGGTGGAGACGGACGAAGAAATCGCCCTTGCCTATACCGGTCGCAAGGCCGACGGTGCAGGTTCGCAGGGTGTCAACCTGGCCGAACAGCGCTTCGGTGCGAAGTGCGCCGACCTCGGCGTGACGGGCACGAAGTCCTTCTCCGTGGCCTTCTGGCTCAAGATTAACAAACTCGCTTCTGGCGAGACACAGTTGCTCTCCGTCGCCAACAAGCAGGACGGCTGGCCCAAGACCGACTGGGGTTGGATTTGGTGCAACATCCAGGAAGACGGCAGCATGGGTAGCTTCACCTTCCGCGGCACAGATATGTCCAGCAACAACGAGTTGCAATATACTTACGGCAATACGAAGTTGCCCATCGGCAACTGGGTACACCTTGCCTATACCTTCGACTGGAAAGACGGCAAATTCCGCGCTGACTACTACGTGAACGGCGTGAAGCAGAATGTGACGAAGTGGAAGCGCACCAACAGCGGCGAACAGACCACGCAGCCTGGCTACGAAAGCCAAGTTTACCAGATTACCTCCGGTCAGGTGCTCGCTATCGGTGGTGATGCCCACGGCCGCGCTGGTATTGACGGCACGATCGACAACCTCGTAGTTTACGACGGCGTGCTGACCGACGCAGAGGTCAAGGCCTCCATGGGCGACATCAACCCCAGCGCACTGCCCAGCAACGTCCTCGCTTTCTGGAGTCTTGAAGACCAGGCTGGCGCTGACAACACCTTTGCCGCAGTTGGCTCAAAGGCTGGTGTGAAGGCAGGAACCCACTCGTGGACAGCAGGTGGCGGCGAAGGCCAAGGCACATTCGGTTGGCTCGTTCCCGAATATACGTCTGGCTGCCCCTTCATCGCAGGTACGGCTTTCCCCGTTGTGACGAAGCCCACTTGGAAGGCCAACAAGGGCGTCGTTTCCAACAGCAAGGGCAACGGCGAATCGGGCCGCGCCACACTGACCTACAGCCAAGGCGGCGACTATCGCGTCACCCTGACCCTGGCCAACTCTCTCGGACAGGCCAGCCGCACCTTCCAGGTGATTAAGGTCAAGGGCGTTGACGACGGCATCCACAGCGTGGGTGGCAACCAGGCCGACGTGATGGTAGTAAGCGACCGCGTACTCGTTGACTTCGACCAAGCAGGCACCTACACCGTTCGCGTGTACAATGCCGCAGGCCAGGCCGTGGCCACGAAGACGCAGGCTCTCTCCGCAGGCCAGCAAATGCAAGTCACCCTCGGTGCTCCTGGCACCTACGTGGTGAAGGTGGAGAGCGCAGGCAAGGCCCTCCGCAGCGTCAAGCTCCTCCGCAAGTAAGCAGGGCAGAGGCTGGAGTTGCTTTGGGGCGGCGCAGCGCCGCTGGGAGCTTGGGGCTTCTAGATTTTCTAGATTCTCTAGATTCTCTAGATTCTCCATCCTCTTTCTCCTCTATAATCCTCTTCCATCCTCTCCCATCCTCTCCCATCCTCTCCATAAGCGGGGCCGCACCACCAGTGCGGCCCCGCTTTCTTCCTAGAAAAAGCCCCCGATGCAGCCTCCCGCAGCGCCATTTCGCCCCTTCTACATCATAAATAATAAATTAGAGCTCTTGATTTTCTGTGCCTTTTGAAAAAAATCTGTATATTTGCACGCTCAATAGTGTACCCTGACCGCCGCCAGGGCAGGTTCGCACGTGATATTCCGCCCAGGAATATCCATCCACTACGCCTAAAAATATCAATAATCAATAACTCAAAACAACAATGCAAAACAAAGGATTCGTTAAGGTCATTGCAGTGCTCCTGACTTTGATTTGCCTGTTCTACCTCTCCTTCTCCGTAGTGACTAACAACTATGGCAAGAAGGCCGATGCGTATGCAGCAGCCAAACTCAAGGGCCAGAAGTTCGACGAAAAGCGATTCAACGATTTCCGCCAGGCTTACCTCGACTCCATGGGTAACGAGAAAGTCTATATGTGGAAGACGCTGAAGGAGTGCGAACAGCTGCAAATCGGCCTCGGCCTCGACCTCAAGGGTGGTATGAACGTCATCCTCGAAGTGTCTATCGCTGACGTGCTCAAGAACACCGCAGGCGCAGACAAGAACGTGCAGGCCAAAGTGGACAAGGCTATTCAAACGGCCAGTGAAAACGTAAAACAGAACGGCGGCGACCTCCTCGATGAGTTCGTCAAGGCGTATGGCGAAAACCTCGCTGGCGCCTTCGCCTCCAACCTTGAAGGCATCACGCCCTCGTCCAGCAATGCTGACGTCAAGGCCGCCCTCGTCAAGAAGGTGGAATCGGCCGTGGCCAATGCCAACGAGGTGATTCGTACGCGTATCGACCGCTTCGGTGTGGCTCAGCCCAACATTCAGATTCTCAAGGGACGTGGCCAGATGGGTCAGATTATGGTAGAAATGCCTGGTATCAAGGAGCCCGAGCGTGTGAAGAAGCTTCTCACGGGTAGCGCTAACCTTCAGTTCTGGGAGACCTACCGTCTGGACGAAGTGCCCGCCATTGCCGAAATCGTTGGCAAGAATCTCCAGTATCCTGGTGGCGGTTGCATCGTTGGCTACACCCGTAGCAAGGAAGACACCACCGCTATCATGGACGCCTATCGCGCTGCCAAGACTTCCCTCCCCGCCGACCTCTGTCTGGCATGGAGCGTCAAGGAAGAGACGCAGCCTATGAAGAAGAAGGATGGCAGCATCGAGAACGTAAGCATCGGTTATGCCCTCTACCTTCTCAAGTCTAAGAACGGCGGTCCCTCCATGCAGGGCGACGTGATCAAGACTGCCAAGGCCGACTTCAACGAACAGCACCAGCCCATCGTTTCCATGACGATGACCAACCGCGCTTCTACGGAATGGGCTAAGCTCACCGAGAAGAACGTACACCGCTCCGTGGCCATCGTGCTCGACGGTTTCGTATATAGCGCGCCCAATGTGAACGAGAAAATTGCCGGTGGCAACTCCCAGATTTCGGGTAGCTTCACCATTGACGATACCCGCGACCTGAGCAACGTGCTCAATTCTGGTCGTATGGACGTCAGCCTCAAGATTGTGCAGGACGAAACCGTTGGCCCGAGCCTCGGTGAAGCATCTATCCACGCCGGATTCATGGCTTGCGTTATCGCCCTCGTGCTCTTGATGGTGTTCATGTGCCTCGCCTACGGCTTCATCCCCGGTATGGTGGCCAACTGCGCCCTCCTCTTCAACTTCTTCCTTACCTTCGGCGTGCTCACCTCCTTCCAGGCAGCCCTCACCATGAGCGGTATTGCCGGTATGGTGCTTTCGCTTGGTATGGCTGTGGATGCCAACGTGCTTATCTACGAGCGTATCAAGGAAGAACTGCGCGGCGGTAAGAATATCAAGCAGGCGCTCGCCGATGGTTACGGCAACGCGTTCTCTGCCATCTTCGACTCCAACCTTACTTCCATTATTACTGCCATCATCCTCTACAACTTCGGTACAGGCCCGATTCGCGGTTTCGCCCTTACGCTCGGTATCGGTATCTGCGCTTCGTTCTTCACCGCAGTTTGGATGACCCGTATCGTTTACGAGCACTTCCTCAACCGCGATAAGTGGATGGGCCTCACCTTCAACACCGCCCTTTCTCGCGGTTTCGATGGTGGCACAGCCATCAAGTTTATGGAGAAGGCCAAGTCCAGCATCACGATTTTCGCCATCTTCGCCGTCGTTTCCGTAGGCTTCCTCGCTGTGCGCGGTTTGTCCAAGGGTATTGACTTCACGGGTGGTCGCAATTTCGTTATCGAGTTTGAGAACAAGCAGACTACGCCCGAGGCTGTCAAGGAAGCCGTGGCAAAGGCCGTCAAGGCAGATGCCAAAGACCCCGAAGCCATTGTCAACGCCATCACCGTTGTGACCAGCGAAAGCCGTTGCGTCCGCTTGACCACCAACTACCGCATCAACGAAGAAGGTCCTAACGTGGACACCGAGGTAGAGCAGTTCGTACACAAAGCACTGAAGGATGCCGGACTCATCAAGGCCGACTACGATACCTTTAAGGACCGCGACAACAAGGCCGGCGGCTCCATCGTCTCCTCGCAGAAGGTGGGTAGCAGCGTAGCAGAAGGCATGACCAAGGACGCTATCATCAGTGTATTCCTGGCCCTCGTAGCCATCTTCCTCTACATCCTCCTCCGCTTCCGCAACATTGCCTTCTCCGTAGGTTCTGTTGTAGCGTTGAG
>CAMBWV010000054.1 GCA_945871755.1 uncultured Bacteroidales bacterium | reverse complement strand
AGATACGGTGCGAGAGGCGTAAAGACATCCAAGTCAATTTATAAAATATGATTCCTTTGAAACTAATTTATAGAACCTACCTACACCATATTATATATGCTTTTGCCCTTTCAGGGCGTTAGCATTCTATGGCTTCTAATACCCAGGGCGCCGCTTCGCTCTGCCCTGGGCTAGGCGCGGGTTGCCCTTTCAGGGCGTACACGTCCGCCTTTCCCCGTTTCCGTTGGGTAAAAAAACAGGTTATTATATAGAAGGAGTTAGGAGTTGCTGGGAGTTGGGGCCTTATAGAAAATGATGGCTACGGGAGATTATTTCTGGAGCAGTTCGTAGGCTTTCATCAGGTCGGGGATGCCGTAGCCCATGACTTCGTTGGGATGCGTGGCGAAGTTGCCCGCCTGTTGCACGGCCTTGATGATTTCGGTGGGTCGTTTGTTGGGGAAGGCTTGCCACAGGCAGGTGACGGCGCCTGCCAGGATGGGGCAGGAGAAACTGGTGCCGTTGACAAAGCGAACGAAGTTGGACTCGGAGATGGTGGCACAGCGACCGCCCATTGCCATTGCGTCGGGTTTGACGCGACCATCAGCGGTGTAGCCTAGGGAAGAGAAACTCGTATTGACGCCCTTGCTGTTCGTTGCGCCCACGGCAATAATATCCTTGGCATCGGCGGGGAAGCCAATCTTCTTCCACGTGCCATCGCCTTCGTTGCCCGCGCTGTTGAGTACGAGCAAACCGCGACTAGCAGCGCGTGAGGCAGCGCGACTGTTGGCAGCCGTCTGTCCGTCGAGGTCGGAATAGGCGTGGCTGTTGATGCCCTCGTCGAATTTGTAGTAGCCGAGCGACGTGCTGATAACATCGCAGCCCAGACTGTCGGCATATTCCACGGCGGCACACCAGTTGTCTTCCTCAACCATTTGCTCGCTGTTGCCGTCCTCGCTTTGGAGGAGATAGAACTGTGCACCAGGCGCCGTGCCCACGAGGCGGCCTTCCTGATTAGCGCCGATGGTGGAGAGCACCATCGTACCGTGGTCCTCGGGCTCGAAGAATACGCTGTAGCCCGGGTGCACGAAGTTGCGCGTGCCCAGAATCTTGACTTCAGGCAATACGAGGTCGGCATTGTGGAAGCCACCATCGATGACGGCAATCGTCATGCCCTCGCCGCGGAAGCCCATCTCGTGGAGCTTGTCGGCCTTGAGCATTTCGGCCTGGCGGAAACCGCTACCATAGAACTCATGGCGCTTTTTGTATTTGGTCGTGTCGTTCACCAGTTCCTGACGACGGAGCACCTCCAGGCTGTCGTTGAGTTTCTGACTATTGGGAATCAGCGCAGCGAGCGTGAAGGGGTCGGCATCCTGGCCCACGTAGAGTTCCTTCGGGCCAATCCACACGCACTTGACAGCGCTCACGAAGGGCAGCTGGGCGATTTGGGCCATGCAAGCCGTGTCGCTCACCTGCACGATGGCGGTGTTGTTCCATTTGCTGACGTTGTAGATGGTGCAACCGTTCTGCTCGAGCGCGCGGAGATACTTCGGCGTGACGGGCAGGTCGTATTCGTCCACCTTGATGCCCAAGCGCTTGCGGCGCTCGATGGCTTTCGGCGAAAGGAACTCCTGCGGGCGCTTCAAGCTGTAGGGGTTCTGCTTCTTGTCGCGGAAGGATACGCGCAGGCGATACTGCTGCGGGATTTCGATGTACTCATCGGGGGCCTCCACCTCAGTGGTATCCTGAGCTTGCGCTGTCGTGGCGGTCAGGGGGAAGAGCAAGAGGAGGAGGGAGAAAAGGTATTTCTTTTTCATGATACAGATATTTTTTCAGAAAGGGAGACAAAAGATTTTGAAACTATGCGACCTAACAATCCATGGCCGCCAAAATGCCGCCGATGCCGCGCTGCGAGGCAATGATGGCTCCGCCCACGAGGCGGCGGCCGATGTAGAAGACCGCACTCTGGCCCGGCGATACCGCACTGACGCTCTGGCTGGTGGTGACGAGGCAACGTCCATCGTCCAGTATCTGCACGCGGCAGGCTACGGGCTGGCTGTGGTAGCGAATGCGAACGGTCAGGGCTTCGCTGCCTAGCACCTCATCGCGGCTGACGCATTCCAGATGCTCCACCAGCAGATGGTGGGTGGACAGGTCCGTTTCGCTGCCCAGCACGATGGTGTTCTTCTCCGCGTTGAGGCGCAGCACATAGGCGGGTTGGCCCAGGGCGATGCCGAGGCCCTTGCGCTGACCTACGGTGTAGAAGGGCACACCGTGGTGCGTGCCCAAGCGCTTGCCGCCTGTGTCCACGAAATAGCCGCCATCCACACGCGCAGCCGTTGCGGGCCGTTGCTGGCGCAGGAAGTCGCGGTAGTCGTTCTCGACGAAGCAAACCTCCATGGATTCCGCCTGTCGTGCACGTACGGCAAAGCCGCAGCGGTCCAGATAGGCGCGCACATCGGGTTTCGCCATCGTGCCGAGGGGGAAGCGCATACGGCCCAGCACCTCCTGCGGCACACGCCAGAGGAAGTACGACTGGTCCTTGCGCACGTCGTCGCCCATCAGCAGATAGGTGTGCCCGTTGTGCTCCTGCGTCTGCACATAGTGGCCAGTGGCCATCAGCGGACAGCCGAGGCGGTCGGCCAGTTCGGCAAGGAGGCGAAACTTGAAGGCGCGGTTGCAGAGCACGCAGGGATTGGGCGTGCGCCCCGTCTCATATTCGTCGAGGAAATAGCGCACAACGGTGTCGCGAAACTCCTCGCGCACATCCACCACGTGGTGCTCGATGCCTAGACGCTCAGCCAGGCTGCGCGCACTCAGAATAAAGTCGGGCTCTAGGGCGTCATCGGCCACTTGTCCCTGCGCGCAGGCGGGCAAGGTGCCGTCGGCCGTGGCGGCATGGGCAAACTGGCGGGGCAGGTCCCATACGCGCATGGTCATGCCCACGACTTCGTAGCCCTGCTCTTGGAGCAAAAGGCACACGGCGCTGCTGTCAACGCCTCCCGACATGGCCACTAGAATACGCATAGGCAAGGGAGAAGGGCTGTGTCGTCAATCAGAGTACGGCGCAGCCCTTTTTGGAAAAATAGTAAATAATCGTGTGTGTACTCCTTATATATATAGGAGTGGAAGGGTATATATAATAGGAGTGGAAGGGCGTAGCTGAGAGAGGAAAGTCGGCGGGCAGACTATTTGCCGATGTTGATACTGCCGCTGCCAATCATTTGGCCGTCCGTGAAGATGTGTACGGAGTATTGTCCTGCGCTGATGAACTCGTTCATATCAACGTACATCGTCACGCTGACCTCCTGGCCCGTATATTCAATGGACTTGACGGCGGAGTATTCTATCTGCTTGCCCTCGTAGGTGAAATTGCCGTGGGGCGAGGCCACCTGCTTGCCAGGCTTCATGAGGCGCAGATAGACAGGGCGGTTGCCAGCCTGGGCGGTCACATTGCGGGTGATGGTGAAGTTGACGCAGAAGCGCTTGATATCCTTCATCTTCTTGGCAGGCTTGCCATTGGCCTTGAGAGTCTGGATGCTGATGCCCGTAGCGTTGAGTTGGGCAGCGATGGCCACCTTCTCCGAGAGCGAAGCGTTGTGCTGGGCCATGGTGGAATTTTCCTCGCGAGCACGGGCCACCTCGCGGCGTGCCGAGTCGCGCTCGACAACGAGGTTTTGGTTCAACCGCTGCAAGGAGTCCACCTGGCGGATGTAGTCGCGCAGGACAGCGCGAACGGTTTCCAGTTCGCGGCGCAGGCGTAGAATCTCAGAGGCATTGGTGGATTTCACCTTCTTCAGCTCCGCCATGAGTTGTTCTGCGCGGCGCTGTTCGGCTTCGAGGCGTGCGGCGAGCGAATCGTCGCGGATGGTCATCTTGAGTTCACCGTATTGGGCGGCAAACTGTGCATATTCGTTCTCCATTTCACGGCGGTCCATCTCGGCCAGTTGTCGCAGGTCCGCCAACTCCTTGTCCTTTTCGGCAAGGAGGCGTTCGGTATCGTCGCTGCCTTTCTTGCATCCTGCCAGACTACTGCCCAGCAGAAGGATGCCGCAGCAACCTAGGATGATTTTGGGGTTTAGGGTCATGGGATGTTCTTTTCTTTTTTCGGGACGGGGATGGGGGTATTGACTCTGCGCCTTAGGCGCAGAGCACGTGAGGGCGGGCGAACGGCGCGGGGCGGCGCGGAGCAGGGCGCGGAGGGCGGGCGGGGCGCGGAGGGCGGCGCGGGCGGCCGCTATAAATCTAGGATGGTGACCCAGCCGTGAGTATCGGGCTCTGTGCCATACTGGATGCCGCGATAGAGGTTGTAGAGGCGGGTGCTGATGGGGCCAGGCTGGCCGTCCTTGCTGATGACGTAGCTCTTGCCGCCAGCCACATCGTCAATCTTGCCAATGGGCGAGATGACCGCAGCCGTGCCGCAGCCGCCAGCCTCTTCAAAAGTGGAAAGTTCTTCCTCGGGAATCGGTCGGCATTCCACCTTCATGCCCAGGTCGAGGGCCAGTTGCTGGAGCGTCTTGTTCGTAATGCTGGGCAGCACAGACGGGCTCTTGGGCGTGATGTACGTATTATCCTTGATGCCGAAGAAGTTGGCCGCACCGCATTCGTCGATGTATTTCTTCTCCTTGGCGTCCAAGTAGAACTCGCCCGCATATCCGCGCTCGTGGGCAAGGTGGTTGGCGCGGAGGCTGGCGGCGTAGTTGCCACCCACCTTGAATGTGCCCGTGCCGAGCGGAGCAGCGCGGTCATACTCGCGCACAATCATATAATTGTTGGTGCTGAATCCGCCTTTGAAGTACGGACCTACGGGGCAGACAAACATCAGGCAGAGATATTCATCGGCTGGACGAACGCCCACCTGCGGACCTGTGCCGATGAAGAGCGGACGAACGTAGAGGGCAGCGCCCGTTTCGTAGGGCGGGATGAGGTGGGTGTTGAGGCTGATGACCTTCTTGACCATCTCGCAGAAGATGTCGGTGGGCAGTTCGGCCATCATCACGCCGCGGCAAGTGTTCTGGAGACGCTTGGCGTTCTCCTCCATGCGGAAGACACGCACCTTGCCATCGGGGCAACGGAAGGCTTTGAGCCCTTCGAAGGCTTCCTGGCCGTAGTGCAGGCAGGTGGCCGCCATGTGAATATTGATAGTGTCGGACGAACTTACTTCGATTTCGCCCCATTTACCATTACGATAGTACACGCGTACATTGTAGTCGGAGGGCATGTAGCCAAACGGCAGATTTGCCCAGTCGATGTTTGCTGTTTCGGACATGATTTCTATTCGTTTTAGGGTCAGTGCCGCGTTCGGCACCATAGTTACGGTGCAAATTTACCCTTTATTTTGATAGGGCAGGCCGTCCCGCCGCCCTTTTTTCATTTTTTTGGCTATCCATTCTTAGCTATTTCTCTCCGCTGAGGCGTGTAAAGCGTTGCTGTGAGGTGTGTAAAGCGTTCCTGTGAGGCGTGAGAAACGAAAAAAGCACCCCTGCCGCCGCATATTCAAAACTTTCTTCTTACCTTTGCCCAGTTGATAGGGCGTGCGCTTGCCGTTTCCTATTCCATTCTTACCTATCTCCCTGATCCGAATCCCCCTTGCGGGATGCTTAAATCCGTTTCGCTATGTCACTTCCCAAATTGGTGTTTGCCACCAACAATGCCCACAAACTTTCCGAGATTCGTGCGATACTCGCTGGTCAATATGAGGTGCTCAGCCTCCACGATATTGACTGTTTTGGCGATATTCCCGAGACCGCCGAAACGCTCGAGGGCAACGCCTTGCTCAAGGCGCAGTTTGTATATACCAACTACGGCTACGACTGCTTTGCCGACGATACGGGCCTTGAAGTAGAGGCACTCGGCGGACGCCCTGGCGTTTACACGGCGCGCTATGCCTATCCCGACCGCAACGACCCCGAAGCCAACACTCAACTCCTGCTCAAAGAACTGGAGGGGCACACGGACCGCAATGCCCGCTTCCGCACCGTCATTGCCTATATTCACCGCGGCCGCGAACTCCTCTTCGACGGCATTGTCAATGGTAGCATCACCACGGAGAAGCGTGGCGACAAGGGTTTCGGCTACGACCCCGTATTTATCCCCGAGGGCTACAACCAAACCTTTGCCGAACTCGGCACCGACGTTAAGAATAGCATCAGCCACCGCGCCCGCGCCGTCATGGCCTTGTGCGAATACCTCAAACTGCATCATGCGTAAACTCCTCTCCCTTGCCCTTCTCCTCAGCAGTCTGTTCGGCCTGACGATTGCGCCAGCTGCCGCCCAGACTGACGACGAATGGCGCCTGCACCTCTCGTACCACAACGCCATGCGGTCCGTTGCGGTGGGCGACCTCGTCTATCTGGTGACCAATGGCAACCTCTGCACCTACAATACCGCCACGGGCGACACGCGCTACTACACCCGCCTCGACGGAATGTCGGGTCGCGGCATCTTCGACATAGCGTGGTCGTCCGACCAAGAATGTCTGGTGATTCTCTACAACAATTTCCAGATAGACCTCCTCGTGGATGATGGCGAAACCTTTATCCCGCTGCCAGGTGTCATTAATGCCAACGATGACATCGGTACGCCCGTGTCGCTCAGTGTCTGCGAGCGCTACGCCGCTGTCAGCAGTACGACGGGTTTTGGCTATATCGACCTCAAGGAGCGCATCGTCAAAGGTTTTTATAATATAGGTGAGCGCGTGTATGGCGCAGCCGCTTGGCCAGGCCATATCATGATTTCCACCAGTCAGGAGATTCGCCACATTTCCATGCAGGACAGTCCCTACGA
>CAMBWV010000053.1 GCA_945871755.1 uncultured Bacteroidales bacterium | reverse complement strand
ATAGTAAAAATAGCCGTTATAAAGCAAAACGGTACTAATAATTTTCGTATGAAAATCTCTGCCTTACATCGTCGGGATGCCATCCGCCTATTGGAGGACGGACAGCCCCACGATTTGCGCGTGTGGAAAATATCAACAGGTGATATTCTCCACTACAAGGGCGCGATCTGCTGCGGAGCGCACCAGCGTGGCGGCACGCACCGCATCCGCATACCGCTCTCGGGAGTGCTGCGCGAATTTCGCGACATCACACTTTTTGAAATTGATGGGTTGAAGATTTACCTTTAACCTTGTCTTTTCTGAAACACAAGGATAAAGGTATCTTCGCATCAAACAAAAACGCCACACTATGACCTACGACATCTACATTAACTCTTCCATCGGCTGGCCGTTCTCTGCTGACTATGTCCGCGATGAGCTGGCCAAGTGCAAGAAGAAACCTTGCAACGTCTATATCTCTTCCTTGGGCGGCGCGGTGATTGACGCTCTCCAAATTCGCCAAATGTTCTTTGAACATGGCGAGGTTAGCGTCCACCTCCACGGATTCGTGGCATCCGCTGCCACCATCATCGCTATGGGAGCGAAGCATATCGTCATGGGCGAGTTCGCCCTGTTTCTCATGCACCGCTGCTCAAACTGGGTAGAGTCATGGGGGCAAATGAACGCGGAAGAGATAGACGCGGCCATCAAGAAACTGGAGGCATCCCGCAACGCCCTTGAAACGATTGACCAGACCGTGGCCAATATCTATGCCGCACGCTGCGGCAAGAAAGTCAAGGACGTAGCGGGCTGGATGCACGATGCAGCCTGGCTCACCGCAGAGGACTGCAAGACGCGCGGCCTCATTGACGACATCTGCAAGGACGAGGAACACCCCGTCATTACTGATGCCCTCAAAGGCGAAATCCTTGCCTGCGGCTTCCCGCTTCCTTCTCATAAAGACGAGAAGCCTGCCGACATTTCGCGCCGCTCCCTGCTGGACGGCATTCGCTCACTCTTCGCCGTCCACTCTTCTTCTCCCGAACCAACCCACACAAAAACTTCAACCGATATGAATCAGGACTACAAGAACGTGATGGCTGTCCTCCAGGCGGACGGCCTTGCGGCACAGGATGGAAAGGTGGAACTCTCTGCCGAGCAGATGACCGCGCTTGACACCCACCTTTCCTCCCTTGCCGCCGAAAAGCAGCAGCAAGACCAGCAAATCGCAGACCTCCAGGCGCAGGTCGCCAACCTCCAAAAGCAGGACGGCGACCACACGCAGCAGGTGGAGGATGTACTCACCGACCCAGCGGAAGATTACGCCTCCCGTGCACGTGCTGCCTATAAGCAACTCAAATCCCTTGACTAACCCTTCACAAAAACTAAACTATGGCATACGCTATCAACATTTCTGACGCCGAACTTCAAAAGTCCGCCGTCACTTACCGCAAAGACCTCCTCGTGATGCCCGTCATCGCTGCCGAGGCTACCTTGCAGCACATGACCCCGCGCCCTGGCGTAGCAGGACGGGAAGTGCTGGGGCAACTCTCGGGAGGTATTGAGCTTGGTCCTTACGATCCCAAGCGCTACGATGATGAGGGTTTGGAAATCAAGCCTCGTACCCTCGAAACTTATCTTGGCTCCGTAATCAAGCGCTTTGACTTGAATACAGTAGCCAAAACAGTTTACGGCTCGCTGACCACCCAGGGCGAAGCTCTCACTTCGCTTGACCTCGCCAGACAGGTGCTCAACTACCTTTCGATGCAGCTTGGTCGTAACCTCAACCTGCACATTTGGGATGCCAAGCGAAACGACTCGGGTACAAAGACCGTTGACCTTTTTGACGGATTCGATACGATTACGCAAAAGGAGATTGACGCAGGCACGATTGACACGACCGAGGGCAACCTTATTCAACTCGCCGCTGCCATTGACGAGAGCAATGCCACCGACCAGTTGATGCGCATCTACGAGCAGGCGGATGACATCTTGCAGGGCGCACCCACCAAGATGTTTGTGCCTTACTCAGTCTATCGTGCCTACAACAAGGACTATCTTGCTTCCTTTGGAAATGTAGTATATAATACTGAGTTCAAAAAAACATTTCTTGAAGGAACTGATAACCTCTGCGAGATCGTTCCTTTAGTCAGCAAGAAAGGCTCACAGTTTATTCATCTCACCACCAAATCCAATATGGTATATGGATATGGTGATGCACTGGACAGCGAAAAGATTGCTATCGAAAAACATCATGAGTTCCTGTTGTCTTTCGTAGCTACAATGTACTTCGGTTGCCAGTTCGAGGCGGTCAATAAAGAACGCCTCATGGTGGCTAAACTTGCTTCCGTCTAACCCTGTAACCACATAACATCATGGTAAAAGAATGTACCAATGCCGCCCTCTACGGTTCTCTGCCGTACTGCAAGGGCAAGCCCATATTGCCGGGCATCCGCTCGCGCCTTTACTTTATCCCTAAAAGGGACATCGTAAAATGGCCCTCGCTGCCCGAGGAAGCCACTGCCAGCATGGCGGAACTCGCCACTTACGAGGGCGACTTCACGCTGGCTGCTGACAAGTATTGGCAGTATATTGATCTCATTGACAACAAAGGCAAGATAGAGTCTGAAAGCCAGGGTGACAAGCCTGCGCGGACCTTTCTCAACAAGACCTCAGTCGTGCATCCCGAAACTGACGAGGAAGCCACAGGTTTCGCCCGTCAGGCGAATGCAGACGACTTTGTGTATTTGATGCAGGTACGCAACGGCAAATTCCGTGTGCTCGGCAACGAAGCCTTCACTACGGACACGAAACCGAAACAGGATAGCGGAGAGGGCGTCACGGGCGACTTCGGCACTACGTTGGAAGTCGAGGTTACGGACATTTGTCCAGCACCTTATTACAAAGGAAAAATCGTTACGAAAGACGGAACGATTGACGCAGCTACGGGCTTGCCCGATGCAGCCTAATATATACAAGTGATGTTAGACGACAGACTAACCCAAGACATCCGTTTGTGGTTGAACAGCCCGCAGGAGCAGCGCAGCCTTGAACAGGGCGCTGAAATGCTCCTGCGGCTGAACCGCAACCGTTATATGCACGCCCAAATCCTACGCCGTAGTAACTTCGCCAAACTGGAATACGAGTTGCAGAAGCACCTCAAAATCCGTTTGGAGGGTCTAACGACCCACGAAGTCGCGCTCATGGAGCAGGACGCGCTTCCCAGAATTGAAGAGTCGTTGGCGCAGGGCCAGCCTCTCTCCAATATGGAGGAAGCGCAGCCGACCATCAGCACGGACAGCGACCAGCCCGAGGGCATATTCCGGGGCAGGCGTGCCGACCACGACACGCTACCTGCCGACCTCCAAGCCCTGTATGAGCGCAACGGCGAGATTTACTTCAAAATGAAGCAACTCTTTGAAACGCTCAAAGGCATGGAGGATGCCACGCCCTGCGACCGTCACGAACTGCTGACGCAGCTTGTGGAACTTGATAAAGCGTACCGCGATAACTGGAATGCCTACGACACCTGGAGCGCAGTTGCAGCAGAGTCCGTAACCGAACCTGCTGCTATCGCTCCACTGCCTACGGCACAGCAGTTGCAGGCAGCACGCAAATACCTATCCTCCAACAAGCCCAAGCTGGCCACAGCCGAAGGCGAGGCAGCAACCGCCCTGCGCGAGAAGATGCAGCATCGGGTGACGCTGCTCCTTTCGGCAGGTCAGAGCTTCGAGCCTGCCTATCGCGCAGAACTCGAAGCCTTGGGCTTGCTCTTTGATTAGCGCATTCACCTTCCCTTCATCTGCATTTGTAGCACATTTTTAAGAGTTGGGGCGGCATCAGTCGGGAGATTTGTGCCGTCCCATTTTCAAATCTCACCGCCCATGAAGCCGAAACCCTCCATCCACGACCCGCGCGAGCGCAAGGTGCAGGTCATTCTGACGGACACCTTCCAGCTCGGCTATGTCCTGGAACACCTGCTCGCCTTTACGGGTGCTGCCCGCATCACGGTTAGCACGTATTCCACAGGCGAGGAGTTCCTGCGCAAACTCATTGCCCTGCGCCACAAGGGGCTCATTCGCTCTGCCCACCTTTTCTCCGACTTCAAAGCAGCGGAGAAGACGGCCAGAGTTAATCCCATGCTGCGCGCGGCCTACGATGAGGTTCACTTCTGTCAGAACCACAGCAAGGTAATGGTCATTGAAGGGGACTTCCCAGTAGTAGTCATTTCCTCGCAGAACCAAACGCGCGGCAACCGCCTTGAAAATTATGCCATCCTGCAATCCCGTGAAGCGGCGGACTACTGCCTCGCCACGCTGTGCGGGCTTGCCACCTATAAAGTCCTATGAACGAAACGCCTCTCTCTGAAAGGGTGCAGGAGATACGCGACTATGTCGCTCTCCTTACCCCGATTTCCGACATGGCTCTCCTGCTGGGCGTGCATGAGCGCACCCTGCGCGATGAGCTGGACGACCTGGCTTCGCCTGTGTCGCTAGCTTACCGCGAAGCCAAGGCTGAGGTAGCGCTCAAACTCCGCAGCCGCGATATTGAGCTAGCTGAAGCTGGCTCTACTACCGCTGCTGAGAACGTTTCGGCTTACTACCGACAAATGCTCCGTGACGAATAGACTTTGCCCATGAACCCCGAACTCATCGAACGCACCCAACGCTTCCTCTTTGCCTCTGAGGAAGAAATGGAGGAAGCCCGGCTCCCGATGCCTGTCCGCACCCGCCTGCTCCGCCTACGGGATATGTACGCCTATTGGCTTCGCCATCCGGCCTACGAGGACAAGGCCATCGTGGCGCAATTGCGCTTGCAATACAAGGTGGGCTTTACGCAGGCTTACGAGGACGTGCGCCTGCTGAAAATCTGCCTCGGCAACCTGGGGCAGGTTACCCGCCAGTGGTGTCAGTTCCTCTTCATGCAGCGGTGCGAGGAGGGCTTCGCCATGGCTCGGGCATCGGGCGATGCCAATGCCTTTGCCAAGGTGCTTTCAGCCCTCGGCAAGTTCACGCGCCTTGACCATGACGAAGCCATCGGTCCGGACTACTCGCAAATCGTACCGCAGCAGTTCGAGCTGACCACCGACCCTGCTGTGGCTGGATTTGAGCGCATTCCGAACATACAGGAACGCGTCCGCCTGCTCTTCAAACGCTTCAAGAAGGAAGCGGAAGAGGCGGACGCTGTCGAAATCGTACAACCCCAAGAACCCGATACTTATGCTGCTGCACATCAATCGTATTGACTACTGCGAGGCGTACCACCTCGCTTCTGCCATCGTGCTCCCCGAAACGGCCTCCGTCCTTATCCGCGAGCCGATGCCGTGGAAGCGGCTCCCTATGGTCGGCCTTGCCTCGCTGGAAACTTCGGAGGCTGTGGAGAAGGGCGTGCGCAAGCACACGGCCAAACTCTCCGCCACGCTCTGCGGTGGCCGCCTCGCCTTACCCTCGCGTCCGCTGGCTTACCGCCTCACTTGCGTAAACGGCAGGAAGTACCTGCTCGGTACTGCTGACCCGCCGTTCCCGCTGACTACGCAGGAGGTGAAGATGCCGGGCAACGCAGCGGAAACTTCGGCGGTGTCGCTGGTGGTTTCGCTTCAATCGCTGTGTCCAGTGCTTAAAAGATTACAGCAACTATCAACTCCAACATGAAGTGATAGTCGCTGTAACTTTATCATGCAGGTATTAGTACCTGTAGTTTATCGAATGCTTACAAATAACCTTCAAGATATTTATTGATCCGTGAATAAATTAAAGTTAATAATGGTATAGCTGCGAAAATATAAACAAGCGTTGGGTATCCGTATCGCCATTCCAATGCGCCTGATATACTTTGTATTCTTCCATGGGTAGCCCATTCCCCATACATTGCTAATAATATAGGGAACAAAGCTAAGAATTGCGCCACAAGATATGTTGCAGTTTTATAGATGTAGTCTTTTGTTGAAACAGACAAAACAGGTCGTGAGAACAACACCGTTGCAAATATGTAGAATGCGACAAAAAGAGGTACTATTCGATTATATAAAGACAAAAATGCCAATCCTAACAAAGTAACACCTCCAATGATAATCCATACCTTCAATTTAGGAGTTAAGACGAAACTTTTTCCCTCAGAATCTAATTGTTCAGAAGATGTAGGCTCCGAAGAAAGAGAAGAAACACCTTTTACCACAAGAAGAGCCGAAATGGTAGCAATCGCTCCAATAATGGAGGATGCTATGTCTGCGCCCCTTTTGTAGTTGCCCTTTGTGCCGGGTGGACAATCAAATTTTCTTCTACTCATTTCTCTGGTTTATGGATAAACGAAAAACTCCCAAGTGAATGTACCGACAGGGGACCAACCCTTTATGCACATCCACGAGGGAGTTTTTATATCTATGTATGTTGTTTGACTGTTACGTCATTTGTGGTCTATTTGTCGGTGTACTTGCAACTATTAAAGTTCGCGCGCACGCAATTTATAAATGCAAAATAACGAATTTATTTTGAGAATCAACACATTTTGCCTTCTGTTTTATGAGAATTTAAGCGAAAATGTACGAATTTGCAATTTTGCACGCTGCAAATGTTGTTTTTGGTTGTCCAAAATACATGCCAAAATCACGATGTCAATCCAAGACTTTACCTCAATGACATCATCTCACAAATGCCATACATGACCAAGGAAACGCACGAAGAACTCGTAGAACTGCTCCCACACAAATGGAAGGCACTGCATCCGGAAGCAATTATGACAAAACTGCGTGACGAGGTATAGAACTGCTACAGCATATAGGCACAAAAGATTACAGCGACTATCAACTCCAACATGAAGTGATAGTCGCTGTAACTTTATCATGCAGGTATTA
>CAMBWV010000052.1 GCA_945871755.1 uncultured Bacteroidales bacterium | reverse complement strand
AAATAAATACCGCAAACCGAAGGTCCACACGTTGCCTCGCAATCTAGAACAACCTAAGTGGTTGCACCAAAATACTGATGTTAGAGGCTACAAACAAAATCCTTTACCTTTGCTTGGTATTCTTCTTTGCTCATTCCACCTGTTTCAATCATAGAGTCAAGTACATCGCCAAGTTCATCAAAAGCAATATCATGATAATATTCTTTAGGTAGGTTCTATAAATTAGTTTCAATGGAAGGTAGGGTTTCTATTCTGCTTGGATGTCTTCACGGCTATCGTGCCGTAGATTTTTGTTTTTCATGAAGGAGCGTAGCGGGCTACGTGACTGAATGAAAAACAAAAAGATACGGCGCGATAGCCGCGAATCCATCGCAAGCTAATTTATAGAACCTACCTGAAATGGTATGGGTAGTTTGTACTTCGTTTTTCTAAGCGATTTTCAGCGTTTTAGGCGATATTGAACGGCAATGCTCCGTTTTTTTGCCAATTTCAAGCCGATTCTATGCTTACAAGCGGGTGGATTGAACCGCTCTTAGTGGGTGGGTATGCTCCGTTTTCGCCACAGCATCAAGCCCCCTTCTTCATTAAGACGAAATTTTGTTCTTGCAGGAGTTCTTGCAGGAGCCAATACATCACAACCAAAGAGGCCATTCAGAAACAGGCCGTCAACCGCTATTCCCAGTTTTTTCCTACCTTTGCAAAACTAACTCACGATTCCTCGAACGACCTAGCCACCCTAATAACCTATGCGAATCTATCTGGACACCACATTACAGGAAATCTTTGAGAGCAAACTGATTTCGGTCAGAACCTACAACTGCCTGCGCTTGGCCAACTTGATGACAATGGAGGACATGGTGAAATTCGGTGTATCGCCATCGAGATTCTTTGGGCTGAAGAATTTCGGCAGCAAATGCTATGCCGAGATTCTGCCGTTGCTCAGAGAGGTGAAGAGCCACAAGAGCATGAAGCCCGTAGGACCAGAAGAAGTGTTTGCCGCCATGGGCGATACGATTGGGAAGATGCTGGAGGAGGCGTACGAAACCCTCTGCACGGAAGACACGGACGTGGCGAAATACTTCAAGACTTGCCACCCCTCCGTGGAAGCATTGCACATGGCGGTGACAGACGACGTGAAGCACTTGCTGAAGATTCACAGCCAACTCTCCATGGCAGAGAACGTGGAGATGCGACGCCTGTATGTACGCTATCTGGAAGGAGCGTTGGACAGAATGCGAAACGGCCAGCAGGAGCAACACGAAACGGTTGAGAAATATCTCGCCACGCTCACCGAACTGCAGCCAAAAATCAAGCAGTTCACCTATCGCGAGAAAGCAGAATACTTCCTCTCGCCAAGCGTCCGCAAACTCTTGCAAAGCATCTATCTGGAACTGTGCGAGAAGCAGTTGGGCACCCGAGCAAGAAACTTTCTGATGCAGGTGGCACCACAATTTGAAGTGCTGGCCCAGTACTTCGACGCCGAGCGAAAGGACTACCAGAAACTCTGCCCCAATCAGATCATGAAGAAGAGTCTGGCTGAGGTATATGAGTTGAGCCAACGCTTGCGGGAACAGTTTGACCGCTATTGGCAGATGAGCAACGACGAACTGCTGGCCGTCCAGCTCCAACGCGAATATCCTTTTCTGAGCAACGACGAGCGGGGGCAAGTGCAGGAGTACATTCGCCAGTATGGCAGGCGGCCCATGTTCTTCCTGCTTTACCACTACATGCGCCATTCCGAGGCACGCACCAACAAGGCCTACAGCGCGCTCTACGGCATTGCCTCCAACAAGGAAAACTCATTGAAAGAGGTGGCAAACATGCTGAGCCTATCGAGCGAGCGGGTACGACAGATTGTGACGCAGAATCTGGAGGTACATCGGACGTCACTCTCTCGGACAGAGACGTGGAAGGACTACGACGACTTATTGTCGCTGCCCTACGTCACAGCCGAATCGGCGGAGTTCCTGCAACTGAAAGAACGCGAATACCTGGGCATTGAGTTCAGAGGATTTGCGCGATTGATGCAACTGCTGGGCGAGCGCGGATTTGAGGTTCCCGCAAAGAACCAAAGCGGCGAGCCCATCCTTCTGCGCTTCACGAGCCAGTACGAAACCTTCATCGTGGACAATACGGCCGTAGTCATCAACCGCGCCAAGATGCCCACAATAAAGATGGCCGAAAGCGTGGGCTCAATCCGTACGATGATGGCTACGAGCAGTAAGAGCGACACACCAATCCGGGTGGAAACCTTGCTGAGCAACGTCAGCGAAGAGGAAAAGGCAGATGCCGTGCAACTGATGACGTACGTAGCCCAAGAAGGACTGGGACTGGCTGTGAACGATAACGGCGAGGTGATTGTGCCCAAGAATCGCATTGACGTGGCAGAAGAACTCTGCCAGATTCTGGCCCAAAAGGGAGAGCCCATGTCCGTGGACGAACTCTTCAAGGCCTTCAAGCAGAAGAACCCCACGCACAGATACACAGAATCGGCAAGGATTCGCCCCTACCTCTTCCGCCATCCCCACATGAAACCTATCGGCAACAGTTCGCGCTACGGATTGGACAGCTGGGACCACATATTCTATGGAACCATTCGCGAACTGCTCATAAAAATCCTGGAAGAATCGGAAGAGCCCAAGCATATTCAAGAATTGTACAAAAGCGTGACGGTGCACTATCCAGACACCAAACCGCAAAGCCTGGAATGGTCAATGTCCGAAGACACGTACAACCGCTTCGTACATTTCAGGAAGGGCTACTACGGCCTGAGAAGTAAGCAATACGATGAAGCCTTCCAAGAATGCGACGACATCAAACAGAACTTTCAGAGAAGGTTTGAGGATTTCCGCCAGTTTGTGAAGGAGCACAATCGCTATCCTCTCATCAAAAAAGGCGAGGCCGAAGTCTCCCTCGCCCGATGGATGTACAACGCCATCAACGGCGTGCTGAACCTCACAGACGAACAGCAACAGCAAATGGAAGTGGCCATAAAAGCAGACGAGGCGGCATTCATTCCCCGCAACGCCACAGAGTATGAGTTCCGCAAAAACTGCGAAGACTACAAAGCATACTTCGTCAGCCACCATGCCCACCCCTCATCCTCAAAAGCACCCGAACTATACTACTGGATGAAACGCTCACGGGCTAACTACGACAACTACACCGACCACCGCAAGAAGTACCTGACCGACCTCTTGAATGACATTCAACCCCGCGACCTCTTTGGCGGCGACTACTAGGGGGCGGTTATCAAGAATGTGTTGGAGGATGGTGAGCTGGAAGAAGCGGCAACTGTTGCATTTTTTGCAACTGTTCAAAATGAGGGCGAACGAAAGGTGGAGGGTGCGATAGCCGCGAATACATCCAAGCAGAATAGAAACCCTGCCTTCCATTGAAACTAATTTATAGAACCTACCTTTTATTTTTCCCTGCATTATTTTCGTTGCCCCACAGCTGTGAGGCAACGGAAATCTCCCTAGAAAAAACAAAAGAAAGCACAAACAAAGCCACCAGAAGGGCAACCCTCATCCACATTAGTAAGATTAGCAAGATGCGTGTTCCTCAAAAAACATCGGCATCCGAATAATCCGAAGAATCCGTGTTTACTAGAAGACGAATAATTCAGCGGCCCCCAGGCTTTTCTTACCACGAACCAAACGAATTACCCAAGAACACCAGAGTGGTCATCCCTCCACCACATTAGTAAGGTTAGCAAGATTCGTGTTCCCCAAAAAGCATCGGCATCCGTATAATCCGAAAAATCCGTGTTCAAAAAAACAAAGCAGAAATCCAACCCGTCACCAATGCAGCATATCATCGCCCAACCCATCACAAATAGTAGCATGAAAATCAAGCAATAAGCCCAGTTGGTGACGGGTGTGTATAGTTTTTGCGGGAAAAAAAGCGTAGGGACGAATGTATTCAGATTCACAACGTTCCAACGTACCTCCTCCAAGGAAACGGTTTATTCTAGCTTGTCTCATTAGGTCGAGTAAAAGACCACAAAGGTAAATCTACTGAAAATCGTAATGAATAGAACCTACCTTATACCATAGCAATGCATTTTTCTCGTTGTTTACTCCTATTTATCGGACCAAAAGCCATTTAAATACACACAAAATCGGCTCAAATAAACCCGATTATTGGCAAAAAATGAGTAAATTTGAGCCGAGCATGTGATCTATAGAATGATTGCGTTATATGCGATATTTTTTAACGTACAAGATGACACTAAGAGTCAAAGAATTTATTCTTCTGGCTCTTAATTATTTTACAGGATATATTCTTGTGATTATAGTTGTCAACTTATCGTTAATACTATTTATTTCGTTGTATATGTGTGTATTAGTTTTGTATTAAGATGTTGGCTTAGGAGGAAAACGATTGGCATACTAAATAATAGCACATGTTAAAAAACCGAATTTAGATTATAAATAATTTGGCATTTCTCAAAATAAGACATTAACTTTACAGCGAAATGAAATTCAAATAGACTTTGTTTATGGGCAGAATACTCAAATTCATAGAAGAAAAAGGTGAGGGAAAGTACCTCTGTTACAAGACCAATAAGATTACTATTGAGTCTTCTGAAGCTGACGTACTTGACTATGACGACAAGCCTGCTTCTACACGAAATACTAGCCTTATTGCTGAAAGCAATCTGACAAGGGTACACACTATTCGTGTGCCCCAGATGCTTATTGACTACTCACGTCCCATATTTACTTATTTTCTTGACGGTTCGCGCCATGTTTATAAGGTAGATGATATTGCAATTGGCAAGAAAATCTTCCCAGTACTTGCAGGCCAAATAGTTGTAGGTTGTTGCGAGCGTAAAGACCGTGATACGTTCAAACCCTACGACAATATACGTCCAAAAGTTGTGATTGCTATGCCAGACGACTTCGATGTTGACGACGAAGGAGATGATTTCTGCCGTTTGTATTGTGAAGATATCAATGAAGATTTGCAGCAGTTGCCTTTCATCAAACAGTCAGGCATCAAGGTTGACAAGATTCTGCTCTATAAAACCGACAAGAAAGACAAGCTGAATAGCGACAAAGATAACTACAAAAATCGTGGTACGGCAAAGATTCAAGCAGAGATGACTGACGAAGAACAGCGACTCGTAGCCAAACTCTGCGAGGAGAACCGACTTGACGATGAACATTATTTAATAAAAGATGGTTCGTTAGAGTACAATCCCAGTTTCTCAAACAAGAGCGCAGATGACAAGACAATGGCACGTGAAAACTACCGTTATGTAGTTGGGGTTTCCAAGAGTTTTGACCCAGAGCTACTTCCCGATTTCGAAGGCCAACGACTCTCCAGAACCATAGCAAGCCTCAAACCGTTCGAGCGCACCAAAGCCTACAGATACACCTCAGACGCAAATGGCGTTCAGTATGCTGTTTGGTATCTTCGCCTTAGAGCTTCCGATTTCAGAGAAACACACTTCTCTGATGTGGTGAAATGCGAGATGGTTATCATAAATGAAGACGATCAGGTGGAAACCGATTTGATTAACACTATCAGCGCAAATCTTATCAAGGAGGCTTACCCAGTTTGTTTTGGCAATGACACCCGATGGGCAAATCACCTTTACCCAGTTTATCTGACAGAGACTTTCTGCAAATCAAAGTATTTCAATAGTAACATCATATTAAACTTATTCTAAATATGGCAAAAGTAATCGGCAAAGTATCTGCTACGGAGAAATACCCATCAACCATTGATGAGTTTTACTTTTGGACAGACAAGAAACAAATCCTCAGCCCCTTTGATGTGGTAAAGGTAAACCACGAATCGGGTTCTATCACGTTTGGAGTTGTAGAAGAAATAAACCACATTACTGATGCTCCAAGCCATTTCACGAGTTACATTTCAAGCGATTTCGGTGACACAAATGATGGCATTGGAAACATGAACCGTCTTGGCATGAACTACGTTAAGGCACGAGTTTCTGGCAACACCGAAAACATTTACACTCCCGTACTCAACGGACAGCAAGTTTCTCTATGTGAACCAGAAGAAATTCGCCAGGCGTTAGGTCTGACGGAAAAGGACGTAAAGAATCCTCTCGTATGTGGTTACCTTGAAATGTATCAGGGAGAAGACAAGGTGAAAATCAAAGTAACTCTCGATTCCCATTTCCTTGTTGGACCTGATGGTGCTCACATTAATATCTCGGGTATTTCAGGTCTTGCTGCCAAGACTTCATACTCAATGTTCCTTCTGAGAGCCATCCAGAATAAGTTTAAGTTGGAGAACGGAGAAACTTGCGCCTTTGTATTCTTCAATGTGAAGGGACGCGACCTTATGGCAATTGACGAGCCAAATGAAGAACTTGGTGAGCGTGACAGGAAAATCTATGAAGAGTTGAACTTGCCAACCACCCCATTTGAGAACGTTCGCTATTATTACCCCTACAGCAAAAGTGATTCGGCTAAGGTACAGTCATACGCATCTCCTTCCGATATTGAACGTCAGAAGAAGGCAAAAAAAGCCTTTACCTATAAGTTTACATTTGGTGACAATAAAGACAGATTGGATTTGCTGCTTGCCAATGAAGACGATAGCACGAATACACTCGAAGCATGCGTAAACTTCATCCTTAACGGCGAAGGACAATTCTCTGGTGTTGAACAATGGAAGACACTAAAGGAAACCATTGATGAATACACAAAGGCTGGCAATACAAACAGTAATAAAGAAATACAGGTTGTCAGTTGGCGTAAGTTTAAGCGTTGTATCAGCAAAGCAATTTCAAATGACGTGTTCGGAAAGAGCCTTGTCAACGAGGTTGATTTGAATGGCGAGATACAGAGCCATCTGCGTGCCAATAACGTGATGGTCATCGATA
>CAMBWV010000051.1 GCA_945871755.1 uncultured Bacteroidales bacterium | reverse complement strand
TAGGTACAAACCTAAAACATCCGCTGAGCCACACGTTGCAAGCAACGTGCGGTACGTTCCTTACAATGAGAACAAACACCTTACTCACACCTTGCAAGCAAGGTGCGGTATGTTCTTTAGCAATGAGAACGAACACCTTACTCACACCTTGCAAGCAAGGTGCGGTACTTTCACGTTACTCCCTTGCCCTTGCAATGAGAACGAACACCTTACTCACACGTTGCAAGCAACGTGCAGTACATTACTCACCTCGGTGTACAAACACACAAAAACCTCGCAGGCGTACTGCGAGGCTTCTTACAGTGGTGCCACCAGGAATCGAACCGGGGACACAAGGATTTTCAGTCCTTTGCTCTACCAACTGAGCTATGGCACCTTTTTGTTTTGCGAGTGCAAAGGTAGAACTTATATTTGATATGGCCAAATATTCGGCTGATAATTTTGAAATTAGGCGGTGGGAGGGACGGACGGATCGGTGGGGATGGCGGATGAATCGGTGGGGAGGTTGGCCGTACCGGCTTTTTGGAGGAGGGTGCGCATCTCCTCCATGATGGCGAAGAGGTCGGACTGTGTTTCCGCACGTAGCATGGCGATGCGCGTCTGGCGGAAATTGGGAATGCCCTTGAAGAGCGGGGTGGCGGCTAGGTGGCGGCGCACGTGGAGGATGCCGCGGTATTCGTCTATGCGACTGATGCTGGTGCGCACCTGCTCCTTGAGAACGTCCAGTTTCCAGTCGAGCGAGAGCGGTGCGTGGGGACTGTCGATGGCGTCGGCTGTGACGTGCGCGGGGATGGGCGAGAAACCTTCCGCATCACGAATCTCTTTGAAAATCCAGGGCTGGCCGAAGGTGGCGCGACCTATCATGACGGCATCCACGCCGTACTCCTCGAAACCGCGGCGGGCATCGGCGGCCGTACAAACGTCGCCATTGCCGATAATGGGGATGCGCATGCGCGGATTGCGCTTCACCTCGCCAATGAGCGACCAGTCTGCCACGCCATTATACATCTGCGCGCGCGTGCGACCGTGGATGGTCAGGGCCTGAATGCCACAATCCTGCAGTTGCTCGGCCAGCGGAACGATAATCTTATGATTCTCGTCCCAGCCAAGGCGGGTTTTGGCCGTCACAGGAACAGGCACGGCATCCACCACGGCACGGGTGATTTCGAGCATCAAGGGCACGTTTTGTAGGAGGCCCGAGCCTGCGCCCTTGCCCGCCACCTTCTTGACCGGGCAACCGAAATTGAGGTCCACGACATCGGGATGCGCGCGCTCCACCACGATTTGGGCAGCATCGCGCACGGCGATGGGGTCCTTCCCATATATCTGGATGGCCACGGGGCGCTCTTCCTCGCACACGGTGAGCTTATCCAGGCTGCGGTTGACCATACGCACGAGGGCATCGGCCGCCACAAATTCCGAATACACCATGGCAGCACCTAAGCGGCGACAGAGCAGGCGAAATCCAATGTCGGTCACGTCCTCCATCGGAGCCAGCAGGAGCGGGCGTTCGCCCAAATCGATGGTTCCTATCTTCATGATTTCAGGATATTCTTGGTGAGTACGAATGTCCATGCGCCACCTGCAACGATGAGCACAGCAGCAATGGTGGAGAGAATGGGCGTGGAGATACTGGCAAGCGCGGTTTCCAGTTCGGGAAAGAAGAGGAGGACGACGGCCAGCGTATTGTTGAGCACATGAGCCGTAAGGCAGAGGCGCAAGTCGTTCGTGCGGAAATAGTGGAGACCAAGGGCGGTACCCAGGAGTAAGGCAGCAACGGCCTGCGCGGCGTTCATGTGAAAGATGCCAAAGGCTACGGCCGATAGGAGCGCGGCCCAAAACGTACGCATACCGAGGCTGCGCAACTGGCGGGCGATGCCTTCGCGGAAAATCAGTTCCTCGACTAACGGACCTATGAGGCAGAGCGTCAGCCAAGCGAAGGGCTCATCCTTCACACCCATGAATATCTCCGAAGTGCCATAGTCGGGGAGGTCGAGCACGGAGGCCAAGGCGCTGTGGCCTAGGACCAGCAGCAGGAAGGCGGTGAGCAAACTGACCACGTATGAGGGTGAGAGCGGCGGCGCGGAATGACGACCCGCTGTGAGACAGTTGCGGCGCACCACCTTTGTGAACCACAGCAGGCCAAGCAGAACAACATCCCAAATCAGCACCCACAGGATATACACCTTGGGGTGGGAGAAAATGAGATAGGGATTGATAGTTCGGCCCTCGGCTATGTTGGAGAGATTCAGTTGAAGGACCGCACAATTGGAAGCCATTACCTGGGCCATCAAGAAGAGAAACACGATGAGCAGAAGCCGTAAGAAAACTTTTCCGCGGCCTTGCGCGGGCGTCGCTGGCGGCATTTGTGCGGTGGAATCGGGTGTTTTGGCCATTTAATCTTAGTCATTAAGCGCCAGAAGAGCCTCGCGGGCATCCTGTTCCAGCTGATGAGTGAGCGATTCTAGGGAGGGAAAGGTCTGTTCGTCGCGCAGGCGGCGCACGAAATGGAGGGTCATGGGCTGATTGTAGAGATTGCCATGGAAACCTATCAGGTGCGCTTCGATGGAAATATCCATGCCGTTGTTGAGCGTCGGGCGGCGACCGATATTCAGCATAGCGGGAAAGCGGCCCTCGGTAATCTCGGCCCACACGGCATAGACACCGATGCGCGGGACGAGCAAATGAGGGTCGGCAGGCAGGAGATTGGCTGTCGGGAAACCGATGCGGCGCCCCACCCTTCGGCCCTCGGCCACCGTACCGCGGAGGGAGAAGGGGTGGCCAAGTCCGGCGGCGGCCTGCTCTACGTTGCCCGCCTCCAGGAAACGGCGGATAGTGGACGAACTGACGGTGAAATCACCAGTTTCTAGGGGAAGGGCTGGTACTACGTCCATGCCCAAGGCGCGGCCATAGCGCACATAATCCTCGAAACCCTCCTGCCGATTGTGCCCAAAGTGGTGGTCGTAGCCGATGACGAGGCAGCGCACGCCCAACTGTTGCTGGAGGTACTCGCGCATAAAGTCGGCGGCGCTCAACTGCGCCATGGCGCGGTCAAACCGAAGGAGGGCGCAGGCGTTGATGCCCGACGCGGCCAACCAGGTCAGTTTATCATCGAGCGTTCCCAGCAAGCGGGGCTGGTATTGGCTATCTAGGGCTGCGCGCGGATGTTCCTCGAACGTGACCGCCATACTGCGGAGCCCGCGCGTGGCAGCCTCGGCCTCCACCTGTCGCAAGAGGAATTGGTGGCCCAGATGCACGCCATCGAAGAAGCCTATCGTGGCGCAATAGCCGGCATCCACGGGAGCGGGTGTCGGCTGTAGGGCGGCGGAATGGGCGGGGCGGATGATGTGCATGGGAGGGCGAGTGCGCGGGGCGCGATAAATACGGGGGTGCTAGATAAACGGGCGTGCGCGAATCGTGATTGGTCGCGCGTATATATAATAAGGAGTGGGCGAAGTGCTAGAGAATCGGAGCGGCCTGGGGAATCAAACGGCCGTCGGCATCGAAATATTTCAGCCAACCGCTACCAGCTGGGGCTATCCAGGATTGCAGTCCCTCGGCACGGGCGGCAGCGCAATTTACCTCGGAATCATCGAAGAAAAGCACCTCTTCTGGACGACAGCCTAACGTCTGGACAACGCGCTGGAAGATGGCGGGCGAGGGCTTCTCCAAGCCCATTTCGTAGGAGAGGAAGATGTGGTCGAAGAAATCCGCCACGCCGAGGCCCTTGTAGCGGAAATAGATGCGCTCGGCCATGGCCCAGTGAACGGGATTCGTATTGCTGAGCACGTGGAGGGGATAGTGGCGCTTGGCGCGGAGCAAAGTTTCGAGTCGCTCTTCGGGCACCGTGACCAGGTAACGCTCCCAGGCTTCCACTATCTGCTCGTTGGTGAGTTCGGGATGACCACTGAGGGCGCGCAATTCATCGCAAAACTGCGGGATGTCAGTCTCGCCGCGCTCCAACTTGGAGAGGAAACCAGCTTGAGCGTACGTGCCGATGTAGGGGCGCAGGTCGAAACCCAGTTCTGCGAAGGCGCGGATGCAGCATTCCTTGTCCAAATCAACGAGGACGCCGCCGAAGTCGAATAATAATTGCATACGGGAAAGGCTAATGGTTGATAAAAAGGCCCGAGACTATTCCGCGGGCACGAGCTTATAGAGTTTGTCGCTCGGGCGTATTTTGCCACTGACGGGGATGGACACCGCCTGTCCCTTGTGGGCCGTCTGGACGGGTCCATTGGTGAAATGTATCTCCGAGGCCGTCACGTACATGGCGCCAGTTGTCGGCCCGATGATGACGCAGCGGTCGCCGACATGGAGTTCGCCGGCTTCGATGTAAAACTCGCCGACGCCGAGGCGCGAGAAATACTTCACGCCCTTGCCGATATATACCTTTTTCTCCGTGGCGCTGGAACCGTACTTCGCGCTCCATTCGCCCATCTGCTGGCCGAGGTAATAGCCGTCCCAGAATCCGCGGTTGAAGACGGTAGCAAGGCGTGCGTCCCACTGTTCCACCTTCTCGGGCGAGAAAGTGCCGTCGGCCACGGCCTGCAAGGCTTCGCGGTAGCACTGCACGACGGTATAGACGTATTCGGCACTGCGAGCGCGGCCCTCAATCTTAAAGACGCGCACACCAGCACCTACCATTTTATCGATGAAACCGATAGTTTTGAGGTCCTTCGGGCTCATGATATACTTGTTATCTACGTCGAGCTCTACGCCTGTTTCGCGATCGCGCACCGTATAACTGCGGCGACACACCTGCATGCACTGCCCACGATTGGCAGAGCGACCTAGGTTGTCGAGCGAGAGGTAGCATTTGCCACTGACAGCCATGCAGAGCGCGCCGTGACAGAACATTTCAATGCGCAGGGGCTGGCCCGAGGGTCCCGTGATGCCTTCCTGGTCAATGAACTGGTGGATATGTGCCACCTGCTCCATATTGAGTTCGCGCGCCAGTACGACCACGTCGGCATAGCGGGCATAGAAACGGAGGGCGCGCGTATTGCTGATGTTCAACTGCGTGGAGAGGTGAACCTCCTGGCCAATCTCCTGGCAATAATCAAGCACAGCGACGTCGGCGGCTATGATGGCGGAAATGCCAGCCTCGTGCGCAGCATCGCAGATGTCCTGCATCAGCTCGAGGTCTTCGTCGTAGATAATCGTATTGACGGTTAGGTAGGATTTCACGCCGCGCGCCGCACACAGGCTGGCTATCTCGCGCAGGTCGGAAACGGTGAATTTGCTCGCGGAATGGGCGCGCATATTCAGGGCTTCGATGCCGAAATAGATGGAGTCGGCACCTGCTTCGAGGGCTGCGGCCAGGGATTCGCGCGAACCGGCTGGCGCCATGATTTCCATGGCTTCGCCGTTGATATAAATAGGATTCATGAGCGTATTGGTTTGTGGGGCGGTGGGCTACTTGGCTTCGGGCGCGGCGCGGCGCGCTGAGAGGAGGCGTTCGATACCCTGGCGGATGGAATGGAGTCCGAAGTCGGCGGGCTGGAGTGCCGACCAAGGAATCCAGCGGAAGGAAGCGGCGTCGTCGGCAGCCAGAGCGGCAGACGTGTCGGCCACCTGGCAGCGGAAGAAACAGTCGGTCGTATCCACCACAAAGCCCGAATATTCGTAACGATTGGGCAAGGAGAAGAGGAGTTCCATAGCGGTGACTTCGAGTCCCGTTTCCTCGCGCACCTCTCGGCGACATCCTTCATCGAGGGTCTCGCCTGGATCTACAAAACCGCCTGGCAGGTCGAGCGTTCCCTGAGCGGGCGGCAGGGCGCGGCGCACCACGAGGAGTTCGCCCTGCTTGTTTTCAATCAGGGCAACGGTGGAGGCTGCTGCGTTGTGGTAATACGTAAATCCACAATGCGCACAGCGTTTGCTGCGGGCATCGTTTTCGGCAAAGGCTTCGCTGCCGCAGACGGGACAAAAGCGGAAGAGTGCTAGAGGATGCTGCATTTATGGTAGGTTCTATAAATTAGTTTCAATGGAAGGCAGGGTTTCTATTCTGCTTGGATGTATTCGCGCCTCTCGCACCGTATCTTTTTGTTTTTCATTCAGTCACGTAGCCCGCTACGCTCCTTCATGGAAAACAAAAACCTACGGCACGATAGCCGCGAATCCATCGCAAACTAATTTATAGAACCTACCATAATATGGTATGCGGGAGCGGGGCCAGAATCGTAGTTATCACGAACGAGGCCTACCGCCCAAGAAAACGAATAGGGGCTGTGTCGGTTGATACAGCCCCCATATATTTGCGTTTATCCCTTGACGGTAATCAGGAAGTAGTTCTTCTTGCCGCGCTGCACGAGGAGATATTTTCCGTCAATGAGGTCGGCCTCTTCGATGGGGCGGTCGAAAGCAGCGAGCTTTTCTTTGTTGAGACTGACACCGCCTCCCTGCACCATCTTGCGCATCTCGCCCTTGGAAGGGAAGCACTTGGTGGTTTCGGCAAAGAGATCCACGGCCTTGGCACCGAGTGCCTGTTCGCGGCTTACCTCAAACTGCGGCACACCATCGAAGACGCTGAGGAAGGTTTCCTCGTCGAGCTTCATGAGGCTCTCTTTGGTGGCTTTGCCGAAGAGGATGTTGCTGGCCTCTACCGCCATCTCGTAATCTTCGCGGCCATGTACGAGGCAGGTCACCTCTTCGCCGAGACGCTTCTGGAGGATGCGGCGGCCCGGGTCGGCGCGATGCTCTTCGATGAGGGCGTCAATCTCTTCGCGGCTGAGGGAGGTGAAGATTTTGATGTAGCGCTCGGCTTCGGCATCTCCCACGTTGAGCCAGAACTGGTAGAACTTGTACGGCGTTGTGTAGCGACGGTCGAGCCATACGTTGCCTTGTTCGGTCTTGCCAAACTTCTTGCCGTCGGCCTTGGT
>CAMBWV010000050.1 GCA_945871755.1 uncultured Bacteroidales bacterium | reverse complement strand
CCCTTAGTAGTGCAACGGATAAGGATTTCTTGGGCTTCTACCAAAAGTTCGCCAACAACACTGATTACCAGCACTCGCATATCACTAACCCGTTTGAGTTTAAGACCTACGATTACGACACGTTCCAGGAATTGGAAGGTATTCTCGACGCAGCGCAATGGGTGGACTATTGCCCCGATATGCCCACAGGTTTGATGGTCAACATTAGATATGGCGAAGCACAGCCGCAAAGCAAATTCCGCGCGCTGGCAATCATTAGTATATCAGCAGGTATGGGTTGCACGATGGAGTTTCACCGCCAATCCAAAGGCTGGATGCTTACGCGTCTGGAAAACTAAGTCCGAATTATCCTTATGCTCACTTACGAACATTTCAACCTTCAACAGCACAATACCTTCGGCATCTCTGCCCATTGCAAGCGCTTCATAGAGTATAGCAATACTGAAGAATTGCGCCAGATACTTCCCACCCTCATTGCTAGCAACGAACCTTGGATGCAAATTGGCGGTGGAAGCAATCTGCTCTTCACCACTGACTATCCTGGCACCATACTTCATAGTGTCATCAGTGGTATTGAGGTTGCAGAAGATGGCGAAGAGGATGTACTCGTCACGGCAGGCGCAGGCATCTGTTGGGACAATTTTGTGGAATGGACGCTCCGCCATGGCTATTACGGCCTGGAGAACCTCTCGTATATTCCAGGCGAGGTGGGTGCTTCGGCCGTTCAAAATATCGGAGCCTACGGCAGCGAGGCAGCTGATTCTATCCAAAGCGTGACAACCATTGACTCAACCGATGGAAGCACCAAAACCTTTCAGCGCGACGAATGCCACTACGCCTATCGTCACAGCATTTTCAAGGAAGAGGGTGTGCGAGGACGCTACATTATCACCCACGTTACTTATCGATTGCGTCGCACGTTCCGTCCTGTGCTTGTGTATGCAGGACTACTGCGTGAACTGGAGCGCCGTTCTGTGAAAATGGACGAACTGACAGCGGACGAACTGCGACAGATAATTATTGAAGTGCGCAAAGCCAAACTACCTGAACCCGCAGAAATCGGCAGTGCGGGCAGTTTCTTTATGAATCCAATCGTACCGCAGGAAACTTTCGACAAACTTCAGGCCCTCTATCCGAATATGCCGCACTACCCTGCCCTAGCGGGCGTTAAACTTTCCGCGGGCTGGCTTATTGACCAATGCGGATGGAAAGGTAAGCGTCTCGGGCCTGCTGGTGTCTATGCACTTCAGGCTCTCGTTCTTGTCAACCACGGAGGAGCTACTGGCGCAGACATCGTGCGACTGTCCGAAACGATTCAGCGCGACGTGTTCAATAAGTTTGGCATTCAGCTTCATCCCGAAGCCATTTTTATTTAAGGAGAAGCGTTTACCTCTCCTATTATTCTCTTAACCTACCCCATTCATGAGTGAAGTAAATAGACCAAGCACAAAACCCAATAATCGCCCAACTCGTAAGAAGAAAAGCAAGGCCCCCCTTATCGGCTGTTTGATTGGATTTTTGTTGCTCCTTCTCGGTGCCGGCGGAGTCGGTGGCTATATATGGTATGAACGCCAACAAGCGGCAGACCAGGAAGAGCGCGACTATGCAGTGCTCACTGGCAAGAATTATAATACTGCTGACTTTGAAGCCTTCTTGGAGCGTTATCCCAATAGCCTACACCGTGCTGAGGTGATGGAGCGTTTGGCCACATTGCGCCGCCTTCATGCCACTTGGCACAATATCTGTGATTCGCAGAACCCGCAGAATTTCCGACAATTCCTCAACAATTTCCCTGATACGGAGAGCGAATACTACGTGCTGTGTATTCACAAGATTGACTCGCTCGACTGGGTGAGTGCTTGTCGCCGTATGACCATAGCCTCGCTGTCTGGCTATCAGCAGTTGCATCCCGATGGTGAATATGCAATGGCTGCCGCCCTTGCTATTGATTCCCTGCACGAAGCAGAGGCACGCCAGCGTGAAATGATGGCTGACTCCGCCTTTTTTCAAGCACAAATCCATGGCGCGTTATCAGACACCATTGCCATTTGGTAGTATCTACATTCCAAATAACCCTTCATAAAAATCGAGCAATATGGAAAAGTTAATCATCAACTCCTACGAAGAATTTGAGAAATACCTTGGTCAGCCCCTCGGACAGTCAGATTGGTTGCAGGTGGACCAAGACCGCATCAACCTTTTCGCCGACGCTTCGCTGGACCACCAGTGGATTCACGTGGACCAGGAACGCGCAAAGGAGGTCCCTTTGGTACAACTATCGTTCACGGTTATCTGACGCTCTCCCTCCTGCCTTACCTTTGGGAACAGATTATCCAGGTGAACAATATCAAGATGCTGGTCAACTATGGTATGGACAAGATGCGATTCGGTCAGGCCGTCAAGAGCGGTCAGAGCGTTCGTCTTAGCACAAAGCTCGAAAGCATCGCCAACCTCCGCGGCATCTGCAAAGTAGAAATCAAGTTCTCCATCGACATCAAGGATGAGCGCAAACCTGCGCTGACAGGTGTGGCCACCTTCCTCTATCATTTCGAATAGGCTCGCTGCTTATACCATATATATAAGGAACTCCGTTTGATTTTTGGAGCAATATTCTCCGCATGACAGATACCTACACAACCATAGTTGGTTCTAGCGAAGCGGTATTTACCGAAAAACGTAGTCGTTTCCTTGCCTTCGCACATCACGTGGAAAATGAGGAAACGGCTAAATCTGTCGTTGCAGAATACAAGAAGAAATATTACGATGCTCGCCACGTTTGCTACGCTTGGGTGCTTGGCTTTGAAGGAGAAATCACGCGCGTCAACGATGACGGCGAACCCTCGGGTACGGCAGGCAAACCCATTCTCGGTATAATCCGCAGCAAGGGACTGACGCGCTGTGTGGTGATAGTGGTACGTTACTTCGGTGGCATTAAACTCGGCACGCCTGGCCTGATTGCCGCCTACAAGGAAGCAACAGTATTGGCCTTGGATGCTGCCGAGACGCAAGAGTGCATCGTAACCACGCAGTTGACCTTCGACATTCCCTACACCGAAGCCGACCTGGCGATGCGCTGGGTGCGCGATGCTGGCGGTCAGCTCCTTCCGCCTGACTATACAGCCGAGGGAATGACCCTGACGGCCGAGATTCGCACTGGCGAAGCAGACAGCCTGCGCCAACGCCTCTCGAAGATTCACACGCTGCGCTGGCTGGACAGTGAAAAAGAAAACGACAAAGAAAGCGTCAGCGACGAATTAAACGCATAAGGAAACCGCTTTCCTATATTTATATTTGACTCCTATTGTGATGAAACCTATCCAACTCTTATTCTCCCTCCCCGCCTTGTGGCTTCTAGGTTTGTCCACCACACAGGCCAACCCCACTGACACGATTACTCATCATGACTATGAGGTTTCGGCCGAGGCTGTCATTGCTGGCGACAAAACACCGCTGTGGATGACCGCCAATCGTTATGGTATCTCTGGTGTCAGTGGCGACTTCGGTTATCTGCGTGCCAAGGCGGAAGGCGAAGGAATCCTTGGGCGCAAGGACAAGCGTCATCCTTGGACGTACGGCTATGGTATTGACCTCGTAGGCGGCTATGGCCTAACGGGCAGCAAGTTCTTCCCTGCACAGGCTTACCTACAGGCCAACTATCGTGCCATTCGTTTCCAGATTGGTATGAAGGAGGACCAGCCTGCCATGAAGGACGCGCGCCTCAGTAGCGGTTCGCAGACTTTAGGCATCAACGCCCGTCCCGTTCCGCAAGTGCGTTTCGAGATTCCTGAATACCTCTCCATCACTGGCAAGAGCAACTGGGCCGCCATCAAGGGCCATATCTCCTACGGTATGCTGACAGACGGCAATTGGCAGGAGAAATATACCCGCAACACCCGATCCCATTACTCCAAGAACGGCCTCTACCACAGTAAGGCAGGTTACTTGCGCATTGGTAACGAGAAGAAGTTTCCCCTCACCTTTGAGGGCGGTCTTGAGATGGCCACGCAATTTGGCGGCACGAGTTATCGCGTTCACGACCGTGAAGGCTTGATAAACCAACCCGTGAAGATGTCACAAAATTTCCGTGCGTTTTTTGATGCGCTATTTTGCCTTGGCGGAGACCCTACGGATGGAAATTATACGAACGTAGCGGGCAACACCCTCGGCAGTTGGCTCCTCGCCCTCAACTATAAGGGCAAGAACTGGCGTGCCCGCGTCTATTACGACCATTTCTTCGAGGACCATTCTATGATGTTCCTAGAGTACGGATGGAAGGACGGCATGATTGGCGCAGAGATAGAACTGCCCCGCAACCCTGTAGTTAGCAAGGTTGTCTATGAGCACCTGTACACGAAATACCAGGCTGGCCCCGTCTATCACGACCAGAATTCAGTCATTCCCGACCAAGTCAGCGGTGTGGACAATTACTACAACCACAATATCTATGCAGGTTGGGAGCATTGGGGACAGGGCATAGGCAATCCGCTGATTGTTTCTCCGCTCTATCGCGCTGATGGCGCACTCAATTTCAGCGCCAACCGTGTGAAGGCCCACCACGTCGGCCTCACGGGCTCGCCTACAGCGGATTGGGACTACCGCGTCCTTGCCAGCTTCATGCAGAGCTGGGGTACCTACGCCAAACCTTTCGACGAAATCCGCCGCAATACCAGTCTCCTTTGCGAAGTTTCCTATCGTCCGCAATTCAGCCGCACGGGCCACTTTGCCAAGGGCTGGCAGTTCACCGCTGCATGGGCTATGGACCGCGGCAGCTTGATTGGCGACAACAACGCCTTTAGCCTGAAGGTGACAAAATCGGGCCTCTTTGGCAAATAATTCACTGTTGCTTTTCTGACCATAAACGACTAGAATCATGAGAACGAAATACTTCCTCCCCTTCCTCCTCGCAGTCTTCACCCTCTTTGCCTGCGACAAGATGCCCGAAAACGGTGATCTTGACGGGCAATGGCAAATGACAAGCATCAAGCACCTTCGCCATGAAGCCCCCACCCCAGCCCTTATTGGGAAGGTTTATTGGAGTTTCCAGCTCAAACTGCTGAGCATCTATACGCCAGAAGATAAACACAACAACAGCGAGAGCTACACTTTCTGCCGATTCCAAGTCAAGGGTGACAGCCTGCATATCACGAAGTCGTACGTCCATTCCATGAATACGGACATTGAAATGGACGAAACGGCCACCTATCTCGACAGAGTCGGTTTGCACAATAATCGCGAATCCTACGCCATCAAGACGCTTACCGACAGCCGTCTGGTGTTGCACTCGGACTATCACGAGTTGGAGTTCCGCAAATGGTAAAGTAGGTTCTGTAAGCAAACGAATTGACAGAATCTAACTAACCTGTTTCACCGTTGAGGCCGCATACAAATCTCAGGTTTCTTCCTAATAATTGCGCTACTTGAAGATCCGTCACCTAAATACCACGTATCTGTCCGCTGCCCTTTGTGGGGGGAGCGGACAGGGCGTAGTATGTCTGCTAGTCTCCATACTTGTGCTCAGCCTCTCCACAGGTTGTTCGTCCACCAAGCATGTGCCCGAAGGTCAGACACTCCTGCATAAGGTACAACTCAAGAGCGATAATAAGCACGTCAAGCCTGGCGACTACCGCATTTATGTGCGGCAAGAACCCAACGCCAAATGGTTCAGCCTTTTCAAGGTGCCGCTTGGCTTCTACAATATGTCGGGCAGCGACAGCACCAAGCGTTGGAATCGCTTTATCCGCCGTCTGGGTGAAGCCCCTGTTTGTTACAACCCCTCGCTCACGGAGTATTCCCGCCAAGGGTTGCAAAGCGCCCTTCAGGCTAATGGTTATCTCCACGCTACAGTGGAGGCGGACACCCTCACTCGAGGCCGCAAGACCCGTGTCAACTATACGCTCCACCCTGGGCCACGCTATTACATCAACCACCTGTCCTACACGTTCGACAACGACAGCGTGCGCTCCGACGTACTGGCTGACACCCTCAACACCCTGCTCCGCCGCGGCACTCCGCTCACAGGCGACCTGCTCTCTTCGGAGCGCAATCGCATCATTCGCTCCTTGCGCGCCAAGGGTTACTACATGCTCAACAAGGAGTACATTTCCTTCACAGCCGACACAACATTCAATGAGCAAGGCGTCAATCTGACCCTCCATTTTGCCCGTCCCGATGGCCTCATGGAGCAGGGAGACTACGATACTTATCGCATCCGCAAGGTGACTGTGTACGAAGATGTGGAACCAGACGATACAGCCGCCAGACATACCACCGCTGGTCCACTCAACTTCCTCCATAGTGGACGCATCAAGGTGCACCGCCGCGTTTATAGACGCCACCTTTATGTGCAAGCCGACAGTCTCTACCGCGAACCCCTCGTACAAAACACCTACACCGCACTGGGCGGACTCTCTGCCATTGCATTCTCCTCCGTGCGAATGGACAAGGTCGATAGCATCCCAGGACTACTCGACTGTCAAGTCAATGTGCGCACCAACAAGCCCCACACCCTTGGCCTTTCGCTCGAAGGCACAAACACATCGGGCGACCTCGGTGCAGCCGTGGCCCTCACCTATTCGGGGTGCAACTTTATGCATGGTTCGGAACTCCTCACGGTCAAATTGCGTGGTGCCTACGAAGCCATCCGCGGCCTCGAGGGCTACGCTGGTCAGGATTACCTTGAATATAGTGGCGAGGTTGGCCTGCAGTTTCCCACTTTCCGCTTCCCAGGTATTTCCCACAAGAAGAAGCAGCAACTCAAGGCCTCGTCCATCCTGACTTTGCTCTACAACTCGCAAAACCGTCCCGAGTTCCACCGCCGTTTGCTCACCGCAGGCTGGGGCTACAAGTGGCAGAACGCCAAATACCCTGGCGCACGCCATCGCTTCGATCTCATCAACGTGAACTACATCTTCATGCCTTGGATTTCGGATAAGTTTAGAAAGGAATACCTCGAAGGTGAC